>NZ_JBQSVM010000007.1:0-102367 GCF_052376235.1 Psychrobacter sp. AOP7-A1-24
TGCTTTTTAATATCTAAATAATTTTTTAGACAAACTTTTATAACTCAGCTGGCAAGCTGTTATGATAAAGAGCAAAATGCGCTAAAGCCAGCTTAGTCTGGCTGCACGCGTCTTAAGTTATTCATATATTATAATAAACTATCAACATCGCTCAATAGTTACCGAGACCATTATGACCGCCTCTACTCCGATAAAAGCAGCTGAACAATCGACTAACGAAAACTTCAATAAAATACTGACTCATAAATTACTACTAGTAAATGGGGTAAATCTAAATTTACTAGGTAAACGAGAACCGCATATTTATGGTCATACGACGCTTGCTGATATAGAAAAGCAACTAATCGAGCGCGCCGCACGCCATGGTATAGATTTAATATGCATACAGTCTAACCATGAAGGTAAGCTAGTAGACGACATTCAGTATCACGGATTATTGGCGGATAAATCTGACCAAGTCGATGCTATCATCATCAACCCAGCTGCATTTACGCATACTTCAGTAGCTCTACGCGATGCACTATTGGCCACGCAAAAACCATTTATAGAAGTGCATTTATCAAACGTTCATGCACGCGAGCCTTTTAGGCATCATTCCTATCTAAGTGATGTTGCGGTTGGAGTTATTTGCGGCTTGGGCCAATTAGGCTATCAAATGGCGCTTGATTACTGGTTGAGCAATATATATGCAGCCGAGACAAACAAATAAAGTGACGGTGTTTACTCTTTTACAAATAATTGCACGCGTCTTCACACATTAGTCAAACAGTAATATTGTAATTAAAATAATAGAATTACGACTGAGCAAACAACCCATTATACGGTGACATGAATGGCAAAATCGTCCGGAAAACGCTTTATGAAACTTGCTGGTATGACAGCAAGTATTGCTGGCAAAGCCGCTAAAAACTCATTTAAGCATCTCTCAAGTGACGAAGAAAAGCGTCTGCAAGCTCGCTCAGATCTGATGCAAGACGTAGGCGTTCAAATTGCCGAGACGTTGGGGGAGATGAAAGGCGCTGTGATGAAGGTCGGACAGATTGCTTCACAGTACAAGGATGTGTTCCCGCCTGAGGTGGCATCAGCACTCGAAAAGCTACAGAAAGATGCACCGCCAATGCCGTATGCGCAGATACGTGCCCAAGTTGAACGCGAGCTAAAAGCGCCTATATTAGAATTATTCAGCGAGTTTGAAGAGACACCTTTTGCCGCAGCATCGATTGGACAAGTGCACAAAGCGACGTTACCATCGGGTCAAAAGGTGGTGGTCAAAGTTCAGTATCCGGATGTTGACGAAAACTGTGATAGCGATCTCAAACAAGTACGCATGGCATTAAAAATTGCTGGCGTGCTCAATATGAGTAAGCAGTTACAAGAGCAACTTTTTAATGAGATTCGCCAAAGTCTGCATGACGAACTAGACTATGTCAAAGAAGCTCATAATTTACGCGTGTTTGGTGCTTTTCATGCAGAAGATGAAGGCCTTATTATTCCTAAAGTGATTAGCAGTCATTCTTCTAAAAGGATTCTGACTTTAACTGAAGAGATGGGAGAGACATTGACTGTCGCTGCGACATGGGACAATAACGTCAAACAAAAAATCGCTGAACGTCTGTTTCACTTTACCGCAGGTCAATTATTTGGGTTGTACCGTATGCACTGCGACCCTCATCCAGGTAACTTCGCTTTCCGTCATGACGGCAGTGTCGTGGCATATGATTTTGGCGGTATCCGTAGTTATAGCGATAGTGAAGTGCAGCTATTCAAATGCTTTGTCAAACATGCGCTAAAAGGTGACGTCACTGCACTCGAACAAGATTTGATTGCCCTAGATATTCGCCGCGAAGACGACAAGAACATCCCTGGTGAATTTTATGAACAGTGGCTATCAATTGGTATGAAGCCTTTATCTATTAGCCCCTATCAAGAAGGTGCATTTGATTTTGGTAGTAGCCAAGTACATCACGAGGCCATTGCTCAGATGCGTACTTCTTTAAAGTACTTCGGTCAGTTTCAACCTTCCGCTACCACTATGATGCTAGATCGTACTGTATCAGGACAATACTGGAATCTGGTCAATCTAGACGTCGAGATCGATCTGTCGCCTCTAGTTGATGAGTACATCGATGCGTAGTAGATTCATTTGCTGTCACAATTGAATCTATATATGTAGTGCGTGTCCGCAGCGATCACAAAAGTCTGCCCCTACCGCATGACCAAACTTGCCGCAGTTTGGACAAGTCACTGGGTTCAACTGCGGACGCATATTACGAGCTAGCTCTGACGTAAAGATACCTGTTGGTACAGCAATAATCGAATAACCCGTGATCATGACCATGGTTGCGATTGCTTGTCCAAGCGGTGTTTTGGGTGACATATCACCGTAGCCAACCGTCGTCATCGTGACAACTGCCCAGTAGATAGACAATGGAATACTGGTAAATCCATTCTCTGGCCCTTCTACCACATAAATGATTGAACCGAAGATGGTTACCAATAGGACAAGCGATAGGAAGAAGACCGTGATTTTCTGCTGACTGGTTTTTAATGCGGAAGCCAAAAACCCAGCCTGTTGCATATAGGCTTTGAGCTTAAGAACACGGAATACACGTAAAATACGTAATACCCGTATCACGAGTAGATACTGCACGCCCACAAACATTAGGCTCAAGTAACTTGGCAATACAGACAGCAAATCCACTATCCCAAAGAAACTAAAAGCATAACGTAAGCGGTTGGGTGCTGAAAACAGTCTTAGCACATACTCAATGGTAAATAGGATGGTAAAAAACCATTCTGCATAAAAGAACAACGTGCCATACTGCAAACGCATATATAGCACACTATCAAGCATGACGACGGCCACACTGGTTAAAATTGCAATCAGCAATACAATATCAAAGAGTTTACCCAAACGGGTATCTGTGCCTTCGATAATGATATGCGTACGGTTACGTAAGTGTGTAAGAGCTTCGGCGGTTGGTTGCTTCATAGAATCAGTACTTTATAAAATCAATGGTTTGGTAGCACGCAATGACTTAAAATGTGATGGATAAGGGCAAGTTGGTCAAAATAGCTAAAACTGGTTTATAATATCGCTCACCTATCACAGTGAATACAATCTATAGGTTGCCACAGTGTAGCAAAAAAGCACTCTCAACAACATACAAATCGTTAACGTGCCAGTAGCGCTGCTGCCTCATATAGACAAAGTAATGATAGTATAAAATCAGGCAATCACATATTGAAGGTTGTTATTGTTCACTCTTTTTATTCATAAAAAGAGTACGTAGAACTTAAGGATGTTATATGGCAGGCCATTCAAAATGGGCAAATATTAAACACCGTAAAGCCCGTCAGGATGCAGTAAGGGGTAAGATATTTACCAAAATTATTCGTGAAATCGTTTCAGCTGCCAAACAAGGCGATCCCGATCCTGACAAAAACCCACGCTTACGTGCCGTTATCGAAAAAGCGCTATCAGCCAATATGACGCGCGACACGATTAATCGAGCTGTCGACCGCGGTACAGGCGGCGGTGATAACGAGAATATGGAAGAAGTCAGTTACGAAGGCTATGGTGTTGGTGGTGTAGCTGTATTGGTCGAAACCATGACGGATAACCTCAACCGTACGGTTAGCGAAGTACGTCACGCTTTTACCAAAAACGATGGAAACCTTGGTACATCAGGCTCAGTAGCATATCTATTCACTAAACGTGGCGAGATCACTTTTAACGATATCAGTTTAGAAGATGAAGTGATGCTCGTTGCATTAGATGCGGGCGCCATAGATATCGAAAATGACGGCGAGAGCTTACTCGTTATTACTGAATGGGAGAGTTTTGGTCAGGTCCAAGATGCCCTAAATGCGGCCGGTCTGGTTTCTGACAATGCCGAAGTTACCATGTCACCATCTACCACGGCTGAGATCGACAATGTTGATGATGCTGAAAAGATTATAAAGATGATTGATATGTTAGAAGATGCTGATGATGTGCAAGAAGTTTATACTAACGTAAAATTCTCTGCTGACGTCATGGCTCAGCTTGAAGCATAATCTTATTAATTGTTCATTGAAAAGGGCCAGACACTAAAAGTATTTGGCCCTTTTCTATTAAGATAGATTTGGACTCAGCTTTACGTCCAACTTCCTTCTAGTGCTAGTAAATATTCCTTTTTATCTAGCCCGCCTGTATAACCACCAAGCTTACCATCGCTAGCAATCACTCGATGACAAGGCACAATAATGCTAAAAGGATTTTTGCCATTGGCCTGTGCGACCGCACGAAACCCCTTTGGACTGTTGACACGCTGCGCGAGTGTGGCATAGCTGATAGTTTCACCATACTCAATACCTTGCAATGCCTGCCATACTCTTTGCTGGAACTCAGTACCCATAGAAAAGTCTAAAGGCAAATCCAATGTCTTACGTTTACCATCAGCATAGTCTTTGAGCTGGAAAATCGTTTCTATTAATAAGGCTTGAGCAGGTTCATCCATGCTTAGGCTATTTTTATCTATAAAGGTAAAGTCTTTATCTGTCATACCATAGTACTTTTTAAGTTTAGGCACAGATTTTGAGCTATGCCATGAATTACCTGCCAGCAGCCAGTTGGTTTCAACAAGCATAGGCTGACCATGCTCGTCGGCATGAGCAATTAACGTTAATTGATGTGACCCAAAAGCTGCTGTGGTAACTATCATAGCATCTATTTCCATATTATCTTAAAAAATTTACTCACTAAAACTGGCTATTTTATTCTTTATCTTCGGTCTCGAATAAGGCGGCAACAAACTGCTTCGGACTAAAAGAACGCAAGTCATCAATCGACTCACCCACACCAATATAACGAATAGGCACATCTGTCGTTTCGGCAATATTAAACACCACACCACCTTTAGCAGTACCATCTAGTTTGGTAATAGTGATACCTGTCAGCGGTACAATTTTATTAAACAGCTCGACTTGATTGATAGCGTTTTGACCCGTACCAGCATCCAGTACAATCATACCTTCATGCGGGGCACTTGGATCCGCTTTACGCATGACACGTACGACTTTCTCTAGCTCTGCCATCAAATGTGTCTTATTTTGTAGACGACCAGCCGTATCAGCGATGAGTACATCAATATTTTTTGCTTTAGCTGACTGCATCGCATCAAAAATGACAGAAGCGCTGTCAGAACCATGACCTTGCGCCACAACTGGAATATCATTGCGCTCGCCCCAAATCTGTAGCTGCTCAGTCGCTGCCGCGCGGAACGTATCACCCGCTGCCAACATGACTGATTTTCCCTCACCTTGCAGACGCTTGGCAAGCTTACCAATTGTTGTGGTTTTACCCACACCATTGACACCTACTACCAATATAACGAATGGCTTTTTACTGGTATCAATCACTAATGGCTCAACTTTTGGTGTAAGGATATCAACCAGTTCGCTTTGCAACGCTTTATATAGTGAATGGGCGTAAATCAGATCACCACGATCTGTCTGCTCAGTGAGGCTCTTGATAATACGATTCGTCGCGTTGACACCGATATCAGCTACCAATAGTTGGTCTTCAACTTCTTCTAATAGCTCATCATCAATCTCTTTACCACCGATTAAAATACTAACCATACCTTCGGCTAAGTTTTTGCGTGACTTGCTGAGACCCGTTTTCATACGGTTGAACCAGCTGCCTTTTTTCTTGCTTTCTTTAGGCTCTTGTGTTTCTGCAGCAGGCTCTTTGGTAGTAGCCGCCTGCGTGTCGCTATCAGACACTGGGTCTACACTTGGTGTATCACCCAATTGATCTTGTAACGGCATAGCAGGAACGGTTGATGCTGTATTGGACTGACTTGTAGTACTTGTCTCTTCAGCGCTTAAAAAGCTTTCAGGAGCACCTTTAGGAACATTGTGCTCTTCTGTCATCACAATTGGCGTGGCCAACGCAATATTATCTGCAGAATCATTATTCGGGACGTCTTGACTTAACGTACTGTCCTGTTTAGGGGCAATATCATCGGCATCATCGACGATGGGTACAGATTGCACCGGTAGACTGGGTAAGGTAATATCATCGTCATCTAAGTCGTCGTGACCAGCATCAAGGTTAATGACTACGCGGTTAGTATTGTTTGGGTTATTCATAAACTTGCCCTAAAGGTTATCACTATCAATTATTTGTTTATTGTTAATGGATTTGTATGTTGCCATCTGGCTGCGAGCGACATGACACCTAATTTTGACTTATTTTAGCATATTTAAAGTCATGCTCAGCCCTTACCCTATTAGACTATCGTCAAAATTTATCTGTTTAAGAAATCACTCTATGATTTGAGAAAGTTTTGCTTAAGGTTTGGACACAAAATTCTGACCCGCTACTTATCAGACTTCGCCTACTCTACCAAGACTTATTTGATAAATATTTATTAGGAACGCTTTATGTCATTATTCTCTAAACACTATAAGAAAATCAGTAGCATCAGTGTGGCTGTTCTGCTAACGACGACTATATTGGTGACAGGTTGCACCACCACGCAAGAGTTTAGACCGACTGCGAGCGTTATGGTTGGTGCTCAGACCTCTTTGTAATGCCTTCTATTATTATGATTATCATTTAATTCTTCAGTCATCATTCTATATAAGTAGACCATATCATGCCATTGTCTTTACCTCTACCGGCTGCGCCATTACGTATTGCTTGTGCCTTAGCAGTAGCAGCGTCACTTGCTGCGTGTCAAACCAACACGATGCCTACTAATTCCGCAACCACGACAAGCTCAATCACAACAAATAGCTTGGCTCAAAATATGTCAGATGAAAGCAAAGATACTCAACCATCCGAGTTGACAATGGACATGTCGAGCCGACATGAATATCAATTAGAAAATGGTCTAAAAGTCGTCATAAAAGAAGACCACCGAGCCCCAGTCGCTATGACACAAATCTGGTACCGAGTGGGCTCGGCAGACGAGCCTGTTGATAAAGGTGGTATCTCTCACTTACTCGAGCACATGATGTTTAAAGGTACTACCAATGTCGATAGCGATGATTATGAGCGGCTAATTGCTAAATTTGGTGGCGTCAACAACGCTTTTACTAGCTATGACTATACTGGATATTACGAGCTGTTTCCTGCCAACCGTATGCCGCTGGCATTGGAGCTTGAAGCAGATCGCATGAAAAACCTTACTTTCGATGACAATGAATTTGCCAAAGAACATCAAGTAGTTATGGAAGAGCGTCGTCAACGTACTGATGATAATCCGCTTGCCAAAGCCTATGAATCATTTCGTCTGTTAGCGCTACCTGACAGTCCAAAAGGCGAGTCTGTCATTGGACCTATGGACGAGCTAGAATCGATTAAACTTTCAGACTTAAAAGACTGGTATAAGACATGGTATGCACCCAATAATGCAACGTTAGTCATCGTCGGTGACGTACAACCACAGAAAGTGCTCACCCAAGTCAAACGTTACTTCGGTGATCTAGAAAAAAGCAACCTACCCAAACGCACCTCTGTCACTCAAAAAGGTTTTCGTGGTTACCAAAAAATAGACTCTGAGCAAGCTGTACAAGTACCCGTTCTATTAATGGGTTACAACGTACCGAGCCTTGCAACGGCAGGTGCAAGCAATGAAAAGCAAGCTTATGCCCTCTCACTTGCTCAAGATGTGCTCGATGGCGGATTATCTGCACGCTTAGAGAGTCGCTTGATACGTGAACAGGGTCTGCTGACCTCTGTTGGCACTTCTTATGATTTACTAGACCGCGGCGATGGACTGTTTTTAATACAAGCAACACCGCGTGAAGGCGTCAGCTTAGAGCAAGCACAACAAGCCATAACCTCAGAAATAGAAAAACTAAAAACCGATCCTATTGCCAATGATGAAATCAGTCGCGCTAAAACCAATACGGTTACTGGTTTGATTTATGCGCAAGACAGTATGGAAGGACAAGCACGTATGATTGGCTCGCTACAGTCTATCGGTCTAGATGATAGGTTGCTGGCTAAGTTGCCAGCTAAGCTCGATGATATCAGTGTGGCCGACATCCAAACTGCCAGTAAAAAATACTTGGTCAGAGACAACTTGACGGTGATGCATATCGTGCCACCTCAAGACAATGAAAAACCAACTAAATAATAGACGCTATGTATCATCAAACGTCTCATAAACATGGCCACAAAACCGTATTATTAATAAGAAGAAACTCATGATTCAGAATAAATACGATTCTAAAGCGAAGCAAGAATCCTTTAAGACTACCTCACCCTCTGTAAGAAGTACCTTTTCATCTAAAAAGCGATCCTACCTCAGTACCAGCGTAGCTTTTGCTTTTAGCATCTTGGCTACTACCGCGCAGGCTGATACAGCCGCTGCTGAAGATTACCGCGCACCTGCTACAGTCGATACAAGTGCGTCAATTGCTGCTCTATCTAGGCTAACCAGCTTAAACGATGACAAACCTTTAAAAGTCACCGTACCAACAATTCAACAGTTTAAGACCAAGTCTGGCGTACCTGTTATGTTTGTACAAACGACCACCCTACCAATCGTCGATGTTGATTTGCGTTTTAATGCGGGTAGCGCGCGTGATGGTAGTATCAAAAAGGATGGCTTTGGTATTGCTAACATGACAGCGACGATGCTCGAACAAGGCTCCGAAAGTCTAGATGAAAATGCATTTACACGTGCCGTAGAAACTTTGGGTATCAACCTAAGCAGTAGTGCCTATAAAGACATGTTTATCGTTTCACTACGCAGCCTATCTGATGATCAGCATCTCCTGCCAGCCGTTGATTTAATGACACAGATGGTAAGTGAGCCTACGTTTGACGAGGAAACGCTAGCACGCAATAAAGCACGACTCCTCGTTGGTTTACAGCAACAAAAACAAGATCCAAATAGTCTAGCAAGTATTGCTTTCAGCGATGCTTTGTACGGTACTCACCCTTATGCGCATCCATCAGTCGGCACATTAGAAAGCGTTCCTACTATCCAGAAACAGCAACTTATAGACTTCAAAAACAAATATCTAGTGGCGGCAAACGCATCTATTGCTATGACAGGTAATCTGACATTAGAGCAAGCAAAAAATCTGGCAGAAAATATCACTGCTAAATTGCCTACTGGCCAAGCTGCCGCCGAATTACCTGAGCCGAAACCGCTTACTAAAGCGCAGCACGTTCATATTCCATTTCCAAGCACTCAAACCACTGTACTCATGGGACAATTGGGTAGCAAGCGGGCAACTGACCCAATAGCACAGCAGCAGCAAACCAACTTTGCGGTTGGAAACGAAGTCATGGCAGGTAGTGATTTTAATGCACGGCTAATGACAGAAGTGAGACAAAACCTTGGCTATACTTATGGAATCTCGGGATCAATGAATTCCATGCTCTCTCGAGGCCCCTATCAGATTGGTTTTTCGACACGTAATGACAAAGCGCGTGCGGCAATTGATGCAAGTTTAGAGGTTATCAACGAGACACTGGATGAGGGTATCACTAATGATGAGATGCGCTTGACTACTGATAACTTAAAAAACAGCTTCCCAATGGGATTTGCAAGCAATGCAGGCATCAATGGCTTACTCGGAATGATGAATTTTTACCAATTACCGAATAATTACTTAGCTGACTATACCAATCGCATCGATCAAGTCACACTTTCAGAGGTCAATCAAACCATGCAAGATACACTAAAGCCTGATAATTTCTTGATTGTCACTGTGGGACAAGAAAATCCGTGGGAAGAAAAGAAAGCGACAAAGAAAACCAGTAAGAAATAAGTTGCTAGGAAGTAGGATATTTTTAGATATAAGAGTTATTAACAATATATGCATGTTATGAGTAGTAGAGAATACTACTCATAACACTTACTTTAATATTTGAAATACTATGGCCCTAAAATAAAAAATGGAGCATTCTTAATATTTAGCATTAGGAATGCTTGGCATCAGAGATTTTTAGCGTAACATCATAGACAAAATGCTCAGGCTTATAGGTAGCCCCATTATAGCTTAGACGGATGACATGCTTATCATAAGACGTCACTTGATACTTACCATTAGCAAAATTATGTATCGTTGGCACAACTAATAGCGCTTCTATTTGACGGTTATCTACTTTGACATTGAGACGCTGCCCCTCTCGCGGATATAAAAAATAATCACAATAGTCATTTACCATGACCTCCGATATACGCTCAATAACCTGATTCCCTGTTTCTTCTTGAATTAATTTTGGACAAACGTCAGAACGCTTAGATGCCAAACGTGCGTAAGAGTTCTTGATATTGTCTTCTATCTCCTTAGAGCTTTGTATGTTTCTAGCAGAATTATCTGTCACTGTCATACTACTTTCGGAGGACACCTCTGTACTACATGCGCTGACCATCAGTATGGATACGAGTGCAGGAATAAGTAAAACGCCATACTTGTTATGGGTCGGCTGCAAAAGACTCTGACGCCTACCTTTTGCTTTATAGTATCTTACTGTTGTTGAGCACTGATTTTTCATAAATGTCGCTTAAGGTAAATTCAGTCGTTTTTTGTAGATCATGGAGACAATTGATCGCACACATTATTAAAGCATGGCTTGCGAATACCAAACAAATTTTTGATGAACTTATGCGTACAACCTATAAATCCTACTAAACAATTGCAATAGTATTGCTTTTAGTAAATACCGTCGCAGTATATATAAAAATGAATATACATATCTAGCGTTATTATGATTTGTTTATCTTTATTCGACATTTATATCAGTAACAATCTACTTAATATCGACAAGAAGAAGAGCTACTAGCGTGATTAAATCCCCATTTACGGTAGCCATCAGTATCCAAATGAATAGCCCCTGTCGCATATAATCCTAAGCCGAAATTGTAAGACTTTCCCTGATATTGCCAAAACTGACATAGGCCATCTTGCATGGTATTCAAGCGCCATAAATTATCTTCGTACTCAGGCACCCAAATATCTATAGCACTCGCATTCATATGCTTACTACTATCAGCACCACCTGCACAATCATTCAGTCCTGGGTTACGATATACCGACCGTATTTCACTGCTGGTCGGCAAAATGCCTTGATTTTTCAATTCACTATAGAGATGCAATGTCGGTACGATGTTAGGCCATAACTCTTGGGGTGGTAGCTGATAAGGTTCATACCCACATTTACTCCAGCTACGAGCGGTTGTAAGTAATTGAGATAGCGGTGGTACATTCTGTGACCCTACTCGTGAACTGAGATAGCGTTCATACTCTGCCACTTGCCTAGCACGATAGCTATTACTATTTAGCCATGCGTTAAAGTCCATGTTAGTAGAATCTTTATAAGCATTATTGTAGGTGTTGTTTGACGTACTATAGATGGCACCGCGCTTCACTATATTCACACTTTTGTTTTCTTCAATAGATAACCTAGCATCAATCTCAAAATCACGCTGCTTTTGTACAATCAAGTTCTGCATACTATCGCTATTTGATGTATTCGCACTACTACTTTGACGTATTTGAATACGGCGTTCACTATCATCACTGATAATAACGGCATGAGCAGTTATACTACCAGCACAAAGTATGAACGTAAGAACAGGCTGGAAAATTTGCCTATACGCATAGGTTTTTGATTTCATCATGACAAGAAGCTACCGCTAAAAACGTTTTATCGATACTATCAAATTTTCGACAAGCAGGCTAAACTATCGCTTCTAATTTGAAGTCCGATATTGATAATTAACACTTATCCTCACAACTTTTATAATTGAGTGACTTTATTACTTGTGTGCCAATTAACTGACTGTTGATTGCTCGCGTACTTTTATTAGAAATGGTACTTTTAAGCTTATCTCACTCTATGTTTATAACGAAAAAATTTAGTTAGTACTTCCTTCCTACATCAATTGTTAGTCAAACTCTGCCTATGTCTTCTAGCCCGCAATATCGTTTTTCACGTCAGAGCCATCATCTGGGTCAAGGTCATGCACCGACACTATGGCAACGTATCCATATCGATCCATGGTTAACCTTACTACTACTGACAGTTTGTTGTATTGGTCTAACGATACTATATAGCGCTGCAAGCCAAGATATTGGTATGGTCATTCGCCAAATGGTCAGTTATGGTGTGGCATTTGCTGTGATGTTTACCATGGCACAAATACCGCCCAGTCTCTATCGTACTTTTACGCCTATATTTTATGTCCTAGGACTCATACTATTAGTATTGGTAGATATTATTGGTGAAGTGCGTATGGGTGCTCAGCGCTGGATTAACTTACCTGGTTTTGGTAGTGTACAACCTTCGGAATTTATGAAACTTGGCATGCCAATGATGTGTGCTTGGTTTTTGTCTAAGCGTGATCTGCCACCGTCAGCGTCTAGCATTGCTATCACATTAGCTTTGATTATTGTACCTGTGCTATTAATTGCTAAAGAGCCTGATCTTGGTACGTCACTACTGGTCGCTGCCAGTGGTATATTTGTACTTTTCTTAGCAGGCCTCTCGTGGCGTTTAATCTCTGCCGCTGTAATCTTAGCTGTACCTTTTATCGCTTTCGCTTGGAATTTTTTACTCCACGACTATCAGCGTACGCGGGTATTAACACTCCTCAATCCTGAAGCAGATGTACAAGGTGCTGGATGGAACATTATTCAGTCGAAAACAGCCATTGGATCTGGTGGTCTCACTGGAAAAGGCTACCTAGAAGGCACTCAATCACATCTACACTTTCTACCAGAGGGCCATACTGATTTTATCATTGCTGCTTTCTCCGAGGAGTTTGGTTTACTCGGCGTGATGCTACTAATGTTTATCTACTTTTGCCTTCTATCACGTGCTCTATATATTGCTTTCACCCATCCTGATGTCTATTGCAGGTTGTTAGCTGGTGCTATCGCCATGTCTTTCTTTGTTTATATATTTGTCAACGTCGGTATGGTTGGCGGCATCTTACCTGTTGTAGGTGTTCCACTACCATTCATTAGTTATGGGGGTACGGCAATTGTAACTCTGATGGCAGGATTTGGCTTACTTATGTCTATTCATACTCATAAATCTGGCTAGATTACCTACGACTTCATAAAAAATGATATATGTTCGTGCAGGTAACAACAATAGTTACAAACCTGAAATAATGAGTCATTCTACTCGCTATTATTCTAATGATAAACGAGCATAATTTCTGATATTGATCAATTAACCACAGATACGGAAAGATTTTATTGCTTGTTTTTTACAAAAAATTGCGTTAATCTCATTTAACTATACTCTGATACATAACATGTACATAGCTACCAACAAATATTGCATTTAAATATATTTAGGTTGTAGCTTAGCTGTATAGTTAACATCTTGTAGATTCCAGACTTTCAAATACACTACTTAATTAACGGTTTGATAACAAAGCGATACGCGATGTCTTCTAAACCTTCTATTAATGTAGCACTCTAAAGAAGTTTGTATATCGCACATCATGTAAATACGACATAGTGATATTGTCACTCAGTCTTTGTTCTAGACTCTGTATTCAATAGTTATCGCTAACTATCATTTGAGCGTATCGTCAGTCGCTCTAGCCATTATATTCGCTAAACACTGATGAGAATGAAATGAAAAATTACCATACATCAATATTTATAAGAGCCATCTATTAACCGACATGAAAATAATAGGTTGATATTATGCTCAGTCTAAATTATTTAGCGTTAGGTTTTGATGTATAAGTTATAGAGGTATTTATGAATAAGCGTTTATCTGGTTTACTCACCATGTCAGCAATGTTGTTTGCTGGCTCTGCAGTCGCTACCAATGCAAATGCTGCAGAAGCAAAGACCACACTTGCTATGATTTCGCAAGATAACGCCTCCCACATCGACCGTGTACTTGGTGAACTGAGTCGTCAGCACGATGGCGCATCAAGTTTAGTTAAATCAGCCCGTCAGCCTACTTCGTTAGCCCTTAGTAGCTCATTACTGGCTAATGATACGACCCAAGTTACTAATGATGAAGATGTACTAGAGCGTCTAACAGCTGTGGCCTCTAACTCAGTAAGCAAATTCAAGCAGACTGGTCTTGCTTCATGGTATGGTCGTAAGTTCCATGGTCGCAAGACTGCTAGTGGTGAAACTTTTGACATGAATGCTCTGACTGCAGCGCATCGCTCATTGCCACTAAACTGCTATGTCAAAGTTACTAACAAAACCAATGGTAAAACGGTCGTCGTAAAAGTGAACGATCGCGGCCCATTCCATGGTAACCGCGTGTTAGATCTATCCTATGGCGCTGCCAAGAAACTTGGTATTACAAGTAAAGGTGTGGGTAACGTTTCTATTGAGCGCGTTGCAGGACCATAGTTTCAAGTATCGATTTTAAATACTGATAACATTGCTAACGTATATAACAAAAAACGCCTAACTAATAATTAGTTAGGCGTTTTTTATGATTTATATTTATTGTTCCAAACTGATAGTAATGACTTAATTACTTAAAACCAAGCACTATGATTTCTACATACCCTATAATTCAAATGCGCTTTCGATAGCATCATCAAGTCGCTCAACCGCAATTACGTTGATACCTTTAAACTGAGGCGCTCCCTTAGCAGGTGCATTGGCTTTTGGAATAATGGCATGCTTAAACCCATGCTTCATCGCTTCTTTTAAACGTTCCTGTCCATTGGGTACTGGACGAATTTCACCAGATAGACCTACCTCTCCAAACACGGCTAGTGATGATGGTAATGCCCTCTCTTTGATACTTGATGCACAAGCCAGCAATACGGCTAAATCAGACCCCGTCTCTATAACTTTTACGCCACCAACAACGTTGACATAGACGTCTTGCCCGCTAGTGTGTATCCCACCGTGACGATGCATCACTGCTAATAACATAGATAAACGCTGGAAATCCAGACCCAGCGCCATCCTTCTAGGCGAACCTTGTGAATCATCGACCAAGGCCTGTACTTCTACCAATAATGGTCTTGTACCTTCACGGCTGACCATAACCACAGAGCCCGCAACAGGTTTGTCATAACGACTCAAAAATATTGCTGATGGATTGGCAACTTCTTTGAGCCCCATATCAGTCATACCAAAGATACCCAGTTCATTAACCGCACCAAAGCGATTCTTGACCGCACGAATCATACGAAAACGCGAGTCAGACTGGCCTTCAAAATAAAGCACCGTATCAACCATATGCTCTAATACTCGCGGACCAGCCAGTGTACCCTCTTTTGTTACATGCCCTACTAAGAATAGCGCTGTCCCTGTTTGCTTAGCATAGCGCGTCAAAATCGCAGCAGATTCTCTAATCTGACTGACACCACCTGGCGCAGAGTTAATAGCATCCGTATAAATCGTCTGAATAGAATCAATAATCGCAATGGCTGGCTGCTCTTGCGTCAATGCAGCACAGATAGTCTCTACGTTAGTTTCGGCAAGTACACGTAACCTGTCAGCAGGCAGGTCTAAGCGTTTGGCTCGCATGGCCACCTGTGCCAGTGACTCTTCACCCGTCACGTATAATGCACTACCTGCCAATGAATCAGCCCGTGCCATATTGGTCGCCGTTTGCAGCAAGATCGTTGACTTACCAATACCCGGATCACCACCGATTAATACAACAGAACCTGCAACTAGTCCACCGCCAAGTACGCGATCAAACTCACTGATACCAGTTGGTAGGCGTGTGTCAAGTGTGACGCTTACTGCGTTAAGTGGCATAACAGCGCTATGAGTACCAGAGTAATTACCAGCTGGCGCACTACTGCTACTATGAGCAGCAGCTCGAGCACTATTAGGCTTCGCGGTGCTCTTATTATGATGTGGCATACTGACATTTGGGGCTTCAACCAAGCTATTCCATTCCCCGCAATCTGTACACTGACCTGCCCATTTACCAAAATGCGCGCCGCAATGCTGACAGACATAGCTGGTTTTATTTTTTGCCATAGCTTATAAGCCTTATTCAGAATATCAATCGAGAATAATAAAGAAAGTATTGTCACGCTTTTTAAGCGTTGATTCAGAAGTATTTGTTATGATAGCCAGCCATTATTTTGTAAGCTGTACTTTAAAGAGGATGATGTTAATTGTAGATACAAGTAGTAGCTGGCTTACAAGTTCTATAAAGAGTAGTTTCAGCCAGCTCTATTAGTTAATTAGAGAGTACAAAATTGTTGGTATGAATTTTACACAGCGTTTGGAAAGCAAAACGTATAGGAAGTAAGGAAAATCCATACAAGTATAACTCTACTTTAACGGCATATTTTTGTTTTAAGCGCACTATATAAAATAGAGTATGAGATAAGGGATTTAATGTTCTCACTTATACTTGAAAGTCTTTGCCTAGATAAACAGATTTTACTAAGTCGTTTTCTAACACTTCAGTTGAAGTGCCTTCTGCAATGATAGCGCCTTCTGATACGATATAAGCTTTTTCACAAATTGCCAGTGTATCTCGAACATTATGATCGGTTATTAGAACGCCTATACCGCGTTTTTTTAATGTTAAAATAACGTCTTTAATATCGCCAACAGAGATAGGATCTACCCCTGCAAATGGCTCATCCAACAAGATGAACTTAGGATCAGCGGCCAATGCTCGCGCAATCTCACAGCGACGACGCTCACCGCCTGACACGCTCATACCCTGAGACTTGCGTACATGTTCTAAATGGAACTCGCCAATCAACTTTTCAAGCTCTTGCTGCTGTTCAGCCTTACTTAATTCTGTACGAGTCTGTAAGATAGATAGAATATTATCTTCGATAGACAACTTACGGAAGATTGATGCTTCTTGCGGTAGATAGCCGATACCTGCACGCGCACGCTCGTGCATTGCATACTTGGATAAGTCCATTTTACCTAAAGTGACACGGCCTTTATCCATATTAACCAGTCCCACAACCATATAAAAGCTAGTCGTTTTACCAGCACCGTTAGGCCCCAACAGTCCTACAACTTGTCCTTGCTCAACAGAAAACGAAACGTCTTTGACCACCCAACGCTTGCCATAACGTTTGCCTAGGTTTTGCATAGTCAATCGAGCAACTGGCGCCGTGTTGGTATTTGATGCCGATAGGTCTAGATTTTTATCTTCGCTCATAAATTACTCTTACTTTCACACAACTTAAGCATTGCTAAGGACAAACTTATTGATTCGTGATCTATTTATTTGGATTAACGTACGCCGCTTTGGTTTGTGCCGTTATTAGGCGGGAATACCAACTCAACGCGCTGATTGCCACCAGCAGTCGCTTCGACATCACCTGCTTTTAGACTATAACGAATGACATTACCAGCAAAGCTTGCACCGTTCTGAACCAGCTTAGCATTGCCAGTTAGCGTAATGATTCCAGACACCGCATTATAGTCAATTTTATTAGCCTGACCTTTTGCCAAGCCCTTTTCTTGCGTGACTATTTGCTGCATAGTAGCGGGACGGCCAGTTGCTACCGCTGAGTTAATGCTACGCTGCTGAGAAAGATTGACCGTAATGTTGTCGGCTGTCATCTTAAAGGTACCTTGAGTAATAATGACATTACCTGCATAACTGGTCACACCTGTGCGCTCACTATAAGTGGCTTTATCCGCTAGCAACTTAATCTGCTGATTGGAATCTGATGGCAGTGCGTGACTATAAAGCGGTAGCGCTAACAACATTACCATTGGCAATGCACGTAACTTATGCAAGCAGACTGATGATGCGCGTAAAGTAGGCAAAAATTTAAGTTTCATATAAATAACTCATTTCATAATAGGTGGTAGGATTTGCAAACTTTATGCTAGCCGCTATTTTTAACACAATGAATAGAAAAGGTTTCAATTAAAATAATGCTTGATCTTGGCGTTCAGATGGAGAAAAAGCAACAGCAACTTGGCCAAATTCATACTCACCCGTCTCAAGATTAGCCGTCATACTAGAGGCTTCAAACCGGTTCATGCCTTGTTCAACCTTTACAGGTGCATCACTATACACCTTACCTGATTTCGTATTACCCTTTAGCGTACTACCGGTTACTTTTATCGGTTCAATATCAGGAGTATCCTTGTTGCCTTCGCTTACTAGTGTAAATCCACCTGATAAGCTAAATTCTCCTGTCTGTTGGCTGATCGCTGCACTGCCTGCCTGAATGCGATAACGTTGCTCTTCAGATGGTTCCCAATTCATAGTAATGCCTGACATTTCATCCTGATTGGTCTCAGGATTATGGGTCAAAGATTCAGCCGTAAGCTCATACTCGGTTTCGCCTTGCTCATTCGTCTGCACAGCTTTGATATCGGTGGCTTCGTAATCGACATCTGTTGTTTCAATATTGACGGGTGGCGTTACGTCGTCTTGCTGCTGAAAGAACCAACCCGCGATACCAGCAATAATTAAGGCTAATATAATTAAGACACGTGTATTCACGACTGTTTATCCTGATTTTGTGCCTCATCAAGCGTGTAATGCGCGATAAAGTCTTGATAATGTCCATGACCTTTTAGGATAAGATCACATATTTCGCGCACTGCCCCAGTACCGCCAGCACGAGTCGTTACCATGTCGCTACGCTGAATAACTTCAGCATGCGCGTTAGGTACCGTTGCTGCAAACCCTACTGTTTGCATCGCCTTAATATCTGGTAAATCATCACCCATGTAAGCACAATCGGCAGCAGTAATATTAAGCGTAGGATCTAGAGATGATAGCAGCTCATTTAGCGCGATTAACTTATCGTCACGTCCTTGCACCACATGGTCGACGCCCATTTCTGCTGCGCGTTTATTTACCATCGCACTACTACGGCCCGTAATAATGGCTGTCAAAATACCGTAACGCGCTAGAGACTTAACACCCACACCGTCCTGTACTGAAAACGCTTTGGTCTCAACGCCATTAGCATCATAGATAATTTGACCATTGGATAAAATACCATCGACATCCATGACCAATAATTTTACTTGTCCGGCTTTCTGTATTAAATCTTGCATCATTCATCTCTTTTTAATATTTATTTTCTAAGAGTTATACTATATAGCTTAACTATTTCGACACTAACTCACAAACCTTATTTCACACCAGCTTGCAGCAAATCATGCACGGTAATAATAGCTTCTAAACGATCTTCATCATCAATAATCAATAACTGACTGATAGCATTCTCATTCATGACACTCAGCGCATCTGACGCACGCATCGTTTTGCTGATATGGCGTGGGTTACTGACCATTACTTCATGCATTGGCGTTTGTAAATCGATGCCTTTTTCCAACCCTCGGCGCAAGTCACCATCTGTGAACACACCAACGACCTTGTTGTCATCACCAGTCACTACCGTCATGCCCAAGCGACCAGCAGACATAGTAAACAAAGCTTGTTGCAATGGGGCTTGCTGATGAATCAAGGGCAAATCTTCTGATTTGGTATGCATTAAATCTTCGACGCGCGTCAACAGCTGACGGCCCAAAGCACCAGCAGGATGTGATAATGCAAAGTCTTCAGAAGTGAAATTGCGTGCATGTACTAAAGCAACTGCTAACGCATCCCCAAGCGCTAAAGTAGCCGTCGTACTGGAAGTAGGCGCTAGATTAAGCGGACAAGCCTCTTGCGACTGACCAAGCGTCAATACAATGTCAGCTGCTCGTGGTAGCATACCGCGCTTGTCGCGACTGATACTGATAAGTGGAATATTTAGATGTTTAACAACTGGCAGTAGCATCTTGATTTCATCTGACTCACCTGAGTTTGAAATAGCAAGCAGTACATCACCTTTCACAAGCATTCCCAAATCGCCATGACCTGCTTCGCCAGGATGCATAAAAAACGCAGGCGTACCGGTTGAGGCGAAAGTCGCTGCGATCTTGCGGCCAATTAGCCCAGACTTACCCATGCCCGTGACCACTACTCGACCCTTACAAGTCAAAATGATGTCGCAAGCCTGTGCAAACCTGTCGTCAATCTGCTCTGTTAGCAATGCCAACGCTGATATCTCAGTATTAATCGCCTCAATAGCAGTCGTAATAAATTGCTCATGGGTTAAGTTGTTTTTGGTATCACTCATGAATCCGCTCTATTTTTATAATGAATCAATAGTTTATTTTACTACACTACGTTTCATATTAGTAATGGTCTACATTAATATAGTATTTTACAATCAATAAACAGCTTACTGCTATCTATACAAAAAAAACCCACTATTATCAGCAGGTTTTAAACAGATAAATCATACTTCAATAATTTGGCTCTAAACAATATGCTCGGTTAACGCAACGAATTAGTTGTTATTATCGTTAGGTCCATCATTTGGGTTATCTTCAAAACCTATATTATCTGCTGTAGCATCAAAACCACGGTCTTGACCAAAACCCCCACGCTCAAAACCACGCTCTTGACCTTGGCCAAAACTACCACGTTCAAAGCCACGATCTTGACCTTGGCTAAAACCACCACGGTTAAATCCACTACGATTCGATGCAAAGCCACGCTCTTCGAAACCACTAGCAGCAGGGTTGCCACCACGTTCAAATCCACCACCTTGATATCCAGTTGGTGCTGCACTTTGAGGTTGAGCACTGGTACCTGTCGACGTACTACTACGCGGGTTACGTGCTGGTACTACTGTTGAAATGGCATGCTTATATACCATTTGGCTCACTGTGTTTTTCAGGAGAACAACATATTGATCAAATGATTCAATTTGGCCTTGTAGTTTAATACCATTGACCAGAAAAATAGAAACAGGAATGCGATCTTTACGCAGCGAATTCAAGAATGGATCTTGTAAAGTTTGTCCTTTTGACATGAAATCTCTCCTAAATATTATATAATTATGTTTTGAGTGCCAATCATTTTAAGTGTCAATTTAATTATAATGGCTAAAAGGTAGATACAATAAGGTGTTTTCTTTATAAAACGTATCTAAATAAATACTCGTTGCTCTTAAGTGATTCCACTTTATCGCGAATACGTTATTATTGTAAATAATTAAGTAACTAGTTGTTTCCTCAATATTTTCTGTATACAAAAGTTTATAAATGGCTGTTATAACAATAATCAACTCATTGAGCTAAATTATAACAGCTATTTATACCGATTTTTGAAACTAATTGTGATACCTATCATTACACTTTAAGATAAATACTCTCGTGCTTCGGCCATCGTTTCAAACGTTTGTAATATCATACGACTGCTAGTATCAACTTCGTTTTCAGATTGCGAGATCTTACTTGACGATGTATTAGGCAATTGCATTACCTTTCGCAGCCATGTGTACTGACGTTTCGCTAGTTGTCTTGTAGCATATAATGCCTTATTTTGCATTTCCTGACAAGCAAGCGCCTCGGTCTCTTGTTTGGCTATGTCCGATTGAGCGGCCGACTGAGTCATATTATCTGGGGTTTCTTTTTCTCCATTGACAGCTGTATGCGCTCCAAAAGCTTCATAAAATTGATTTTTGTCCAGGTGAGTCTCATCAAATATCGGATGATCAGTATTTACCAAGTATTCTAGTACTTGCCTGTAACCTACACAGCGCATCGAAGGCATATTAGGCGTAAGCGGATACTTTTTTAGTAAATCAATGACTTCAGTCACTAGCCCTTCATTCCACATGATGTCTAAGCGTTGTTCGATACGATCATGTAGCCATGGACGATCTGGCATTACCGATAGCGCATGCCACTGCTGCTCTGGGTTGTGTGCCAGTGCTTGCTTTGGCTTGCGCTGCCAGTCACTTATTGGCGTGTCCGTTTGCAGATAGACTTCAACCGCACGCGTGATACGCTGAGTATCAGTAGCGTTTAAACGCTCATGGCTTGTAGGATCTACACTACCCAAGTAATCATATAGAGCACTAATACCTTTCTCTTGACGCCATTCTTCTACTCGCGCCCGTATACTATCATCACTATCAGGCACAGGAGACAATCCATCGAGTAGCGCCATGTAATACATCATGGTACCGCCTACTAATAACGGTATCTTTCCTTTTTTATGACACTTATCAATGAGACGGGCAACATCACTAACAAATTCAGCCACGCTATAGCTTTGCGTAGGATCAATAATATCGACCAAGTGATGTGGGTAACGCGCCAGCTCAGTCGCTGTTGGCTTGGCTGTACCAATGTTCATATCACGGTATATCAGTGCTGAGTCCACTGAGATTAACTCAAAGCGGCCAGTATCGTATAGCTCGTACGCCAGTGACGTTTTGCCGCTAGCGGTTGGTGCCATGAGACAAACCACACTATTATCCGCCAGTTTGTGAGGCAGACTGTCAGACGAACGATGCATAAAGTGGCCTTTCATAATATATGTATAACGGTTATTTTAATTATTATTAAATGCTGTCATTATTCTCAAATAGTCAAGAAAGCATTAGCTTCACTAAACGGCGACTATCCATCGCTTTGATAGCATAATTCGTGATTATTTCAGTAAGATCATTCGCAAAAACCATTGAATCTTGCGCAGACATTTGCATATTGACCGTTATCAGTTGCTGATTAATCTCCATGGCGCTGTTTGGCAATTCATCTTTTTTGAATACTTGCTGATTAGAGGTAAGTGATGCAAACAACTGGCTTACTTTAAACTGCCAATCTTTAGCACTTATCAGTAAACACTGCCCTTGATGATAAAATAACAGCCAAGGTAGATTTTTATCATCTGCGTTTGAGTCAATATCAATAGTTTCTATACTATCGACCATATCTAAGCAAATTGGCAAGGATGCCGAATTGGCTGCTCCAGTAGAGGAATGTGAAGTACTACTATCACTTTGTCCTGCCTGCTCACCAACATACGGTTGTACTGATTCTTGCAATAAAGACTTACCTGAAGATATTTGACTTGCAGTGGACTGATAAGACTGTCTAGTAGCTTCTACTTTATTATGCTGCCTTTGATCATTGGTAGGCTGACTACTGGACATAGGAATTTCAGACGGATAACCTTCAGAAGCATTACTATTTGCTCGTTCCGAAGACATGTACTGACTATCAGCGTCTGTCGTTGGTACAGATACGGGGGCATTGACTGTTTTCAACTGAGAGCGAATCGTATGGCCTAAATGTGCCATAATATTATTCAATGGACTGATTTTGATACGTTGTTTAGATGGATGTACATTGATATTCAACCATTGAGTTGGTAAATCAAAATACAGTGCGTACCCCATACCTGCCAGCTGTGCACCTTGTGCAAGTTGACGTATTTGATTGCTAATCAACGCTTCTTTTACCAGTCTACCATTTACATAAATCAGCTTTGGTAAGTCAGGTTTTTCATAATGCAATGGCCATAACCAACCACTAATTGCTGCTTGATTAACATTACTATCATCGTACTCTACAGACGACTGTACCAGACTCGACAAATCTATCGATATTGCTAATGCATTGTCTGTCAACGCCATACCTGTTGCTTGTTCTAGACGCGGCAGTGGCAAGCGGCTGTCATTGTTACCACTAATACTCGTAGCACTTGCAGATAATGATAGCCGCTGTTTATTGTCATGAAAAAGTGTCAAAGCAACATCGGCACGCGCCAGTGCGACTTCTCGAACAATGGTTTCGATATGACCGAACTCAGTGGCAATAGATTTTAAATTGCCACGGCGGGCAGGTACGTTAAAATACAGATCTTTTACGACGATCGTTGTACCGCGGTTATGCACAACTGGTAACAGTTTCGGTGTATCATCTAATACGCCAGCGACTTGTAATTGACGACCAATACCACTCTCATCATGACTACTGGTTAGGGACAAACGCGAGACAGCAGCCATCGCCGCTAACGCTTCACCGCGAAAACCCAACGTCGTAATACCATGCAAATTAGCAACATCGGCAACCTTACTAGTCGCATGACGAGTAATCGCCATAATCATATCATCAGGATGAATACCGACCCCATTATCCACCACTTCAATCAAGCCCATACCGCCTTGAGTGATGCGAACCTCAATGCTGGTCGCACCAGCATCAATGGCGTTTTCGAGTAACTCTTTGACCACTGCTGATGGACGTGTCACCACTTCACCTGCTGCTAATTGATTAATTAGCAGCGGCGATAGTTTTTTAATACGTGTATTAGAATGATTATCTGGCATTGATAGATGTCATATTTTAGAAGAGTAACAATTGATATAGTTTAGATAGTGAGCTGCGATAAGTCCAAAGCTTGTGCTTGACCTGATTTTGATAATCTTAGCTGCACTTGGCGTGCTTCATTACCATTGTCATCGCTTGCATTTTGGGTCATATCGATGAATAACGTGGGCGGTGGTAGATAGCTATCAGCCCGGCTCGCCCATTCAATAATGACTAAGGCTTCAGGCTCATCCAAATACTCATCGAATCCTATAAAAGACAACTCTTCAGGATCTTGCAGACGATATAAATCTGCATGATAGACTGGCTTAACACCCCCATCCTGTTGCTGAATACTATAAGGCTCAACCAAGGTATAGGTTGGGCTTTTCACTGCACCTGTATTACCAAGCGCTTGTAACCAGTAACGCGTCAACGTGGTTTTGCCCGCCCCCAAGTCACCTGCCAGCCATACACTTCCTGTAAGTGGCAATAAAGCTAATTGCTCAGCCAATGATTGAGTATCTTGCTCAGACGCTAGGGTCAGAGTCTTTAAGTATTTACCGTTTTCTATAGATTGACCATCACACATCAGATTGAACCTGCTTGTACTTGCTCTGTTTGTACCTGCATGGTCACGGTTGGATTTGTAAAGCTTTCGCCGCCCATCAGCTTGGCATACAGCTCGGAGTCAGTCCACTCAGCGCGAACTTGCTCACTAAATTCAAAGTCCTCTAAAACCAATTTACCCATTTGATCGTTTGCGACATCATCAGCAAAGCACTGTGCATACCCTGTCGCCGTCTCATGGGCGATTACTGAGTACACGCACACATCTGCTTCACCATTTTGCATTTGTGTCTGGCGCAGTATTTCTTGCGCCCAAAAGAATATCACTCGTGAAAACTGCTCTGCCGATGGTGAAACTGGCAAACTTATCCAACGTGCGCTAAATTTCTTACACGCTGCGACATACTCAGGATCATCTTTGTTCCAGAAGCAAATAGCATGATCAAAGCTATCAATAATATCTTTGATCGAAGATTTTAGCAGACCAAAGTCATAAACCATTTGCCCATGGTCTAAACGAGTGGCCTCTAAAATCAGCTCAATCTGATAACTGTGACCATGAATCGAGTGCTTACAACGCTCAGAGCTACAGTTACGAACGATATGAGCATTTTCAAATTTGAATAGTTTACGAATACGCATAATAATTTGACCAAAACAGCAAGCACTATGGTGCTAAATGTTAATAAATAAGAGTTTACCGCGTTTATGAGTCGGTTTATGATCTATTATAGCAAATCGCTATGTATCCGTAAGTAAGCACTTATTAATACAATGATTGATTGAACGAATTAACTGATAACCTATAGTTATCCGTACTAACCGTTTAGTTGGTATTTTTTTGATTGGTCATCGGCTTTTATAAGTACTACATTTTTAACCAGATACTGTTTTGACTTAAGCTTCGGTTTTAATCAAGCTCCACGCGGTGCAAACATAATAATCGCCATTCCTAACAATGCAACTACTGAACCCAATATATCCCATGTGGTTGGTCGTATGCCATTGACCGTCCACAACCATAAAATCGCCATACATATATACACACCACCATATGCAGCATAGACCCTACCCGCAGCAGTCGGATGTAACGACAGCAGCCAGACAAACGCAACCAGACTAAGCGCACCAGGTATCAGCAGCCAGATTGATTTGCCTTCTCGTAGCCATAGATAAGGCAGATAACACCCTGCAATCTCAGCCAATGCAGTAAGCGCAAACAGCCCAAAGGTTTTTAATTCTGTCAAAACTTACTCTTCCTTACCCGACATTCCTTAATAGTGGTAAAACTTGTTAAATATTATACGGCGTTATCAGAAACCAGTACTCTATCATTATAGCCGTACAATCGAACACCCTACCTCGACTGAATACTCTATAAGCTTTATATCCATCTGCGTACTCTAGATAGATAAGCCTGATATTCTCTACCAAATTTTTGTGCCATCATTTTTTCTTCTGGCTGTATTTGAAAGCGCGTCATATAAATCATAAAAACAGGCACTAGTATAAATGGTAAAAAATGAGACAGATAAAAAGCCCAGCCTAATAGAATAAACACTAATCCTAAATACATTGGGTTGCGAGTATATCGATAAATACCATTTGTCACTAGGTTTGTAGCTTTTTCGGGCGTATGCGGATTCACGGTGGTTTGTGCTTTTTTAAATTGAGCCACACCCATGACCCCACTGCATAACCCTATAATACTCAAACCAATCGCCAGCGTATTTGATCTATCAAAATCGAACTGTAAACTAACTATAGTTTTAGAAGCACCATACATAACAGCTGCTGTAATAATAACTTGCGCTACAGGTGGGATTTTGAGCTCTAGAGCGTTCATGATTAGGCCTTTTTTATTTCTATTAAGTATTGTGGTTGTATTAAACGCAGCATGCTAACAAGCAAATATTTTCAAACCTATTCATAATATTTTTGCATTTTTTAAATGCTTAACCTTGGTCATGTTCAGAAAAATCAAAGTACAAAATATTCGACCAAAGCCCCAGAGCAAGACTAAAGATAGCTTAGTCTAATTTATTCGCAGACAATGCCTTCGCGGGTGTTGGACGGCGGCCAAACAGTTTTGCCAATAAGCCAATAGGTCTTGGTTGTTCGTTCATGACTTTGGCAGGTGGCAACAGTGACTGATATGCCGCCTCTATCTCAGGCTGCAGATTCTGTACTTGATTGAGCAGTGCCAGATTTTGCGCTTCTATTGGCGTCTCACTCATAGAAAAAAATCTCGCCACACTCTAAAATAAAATACTGATTTTGGTTCTCTGGCATTCTTAAGAACTCAAGCGCTTCTGTAATTGGAGCCTGAGCAGCAGGTAGCGTAATAGCTGCTAAAAATGCTTCAAGATTTTGCACACCGCTGGCATAATCTCCAATAAGAGCAATCTTTTCAGGGTTATCCCAAATCAATGATAGACAGGCTTGCGGATTACCAGAGAGTAACACCTTAAAGACAATTGGAATATCATAGTTATATTCTGATATGCCAGTTAACACACGGCTGCTATCATTTTGATTTGCTTCGGGAATAGTGTTAGTTGAATACAAAACAAATAACTACGGTTCGCCATAATAATCACTTCAGTTTATAATAAAATTAATCGCTATACGCTGTTTTGACTCTTAGTTTACAGCAGTGGCATCCGTTCAATATAATTTAAATACAACTATAGCAAACAAACCTCTTAGAGAGTGCTCTATCGAGGCCATACCGACACTTTACATAGGAAGTTCGCGTCATGATGCGCATTGGATTATTTTTGTTGACCAACTTAGCAGTGATTGTGGTATTTAGCATTGTGTTTGGTATTTTATCGAGGTTTTTTGGCATTGGTGGTGTACATACGGCAGGCGGACTTAATTATGTTAGCCTTGCCATTATGTGCGGCATCTACGGTATGGTTGGCTCGATGATATCGCTATTTTTGTCAAAGTGGATGGCTAAGAGATCAACCGGTACGGTCGTCATAGAATCCCCACGTAACGCTACTGAGCAATGGCTGGTCGATACGGTAGCCAAACAAGCAAAATCGGTAAGTATCGGTATGCCTGAAGTCGGTATTTTTAATAATTCTCAGCCAAATGCTTTTGCGACTGGTTGGAATAAGAACAAAGCGCTGGTGGCGGTATCGTCTGGTCTACTACAGAATATGAATCAAGAGGAAGTCGAGGCCGTATTGGCACACGAGATTGGTCATGTAGCCAATGGCGACATGGTAACCTTAGCCCTCATTCAAGGGGTAGTCAATGCGTTTGTGATGTTCTTTGCTCGTATTGTCGGTAATTTCGTGGACCGTGCTGTGTTTAAAAACACCAGTGATCGCCCAGGTATTGGCTATTTCATTACCAGTATTGTGATGGATATTCTGCTTGGGTTTTTGGCGTCTGCCATCGTGATGTGGTTTTCACGTTTACGTGAGTTTCATGCGGATCAAATGGGCGCAAAACTTGCTAGCCGCGAAAAAATGATCAGTGCGCTTGATGCGCTTCGCCCCTCTGCACAGCGCCCCGACCAAATGCCTGAGAGTATGAAAGCGTTTGCAATCTCGTCAGGACAAACGCAAGGCTTTAGTATTGCAAACCTATTCCGCTCACACCCAACGCTGGATGACCGTATTGCGGCGTTGCGAGAATATAATTCTAGTAAATAGAGATAACCAGACTCTTTGTGCACTGCCACACAGAGTTCAGCCTACTAAAACTACTATTATGAAATACTATTTGTTATTCAGAACTATTATAAACAACAAATATTAAGCTAATTATAAATAGCTCACTGACCTTCTGAGTACTGCTCCATATCTTCATATTCAAGCCACGGCAGATCGTGTGACATCCAAATATGAGATTCAGGTTTTATTTTAGGGTCATCATCCAATGTTGCCACACGAAGAACAATATGTGACTGTGCAGGTCTTTGAGCCATTAAATGAGAACCACAACACTTACAGAAGTGACGGAATTTTCCTGCTGATGATTCATAGGTAGAAATAAACTCCTCTCCTCTGAGCCAACGAAAATTATCACGTTGAATACCTGCTACTGTGGCAAATGCTGCTGCATGAGCTTTACGGCAAGTATGACAATGACAGTGAACAATAGGCATATCCAAGGAATCCACTTCATAAATAATTTTTCGACATAAACAGCTTCCTTTAATTGCCATAGAAATGCTTCCTTTTTCATTAATAGCAGACGTAAGTATAAATTGATGAGCTATTTTTCAAACCTGCAAGTTAAAGCTCATTCAAAAAAAGCTCATTCGAAAGTAGTTAATCGCAGTAGGTAACAACAATAACATAATATCACCGCTAGCCCTGACAGTAGCGGCTATCCTGCCATAGCCGCTAGATTATATAAGACATAGATATTACTTCTCTTCCTCAGACCCAAAAAGCGATATCAAGCCATCCCCGATAATTCCTCGCCAAGAAAAGTAATCATGCCCTGCACCATACTCTTCATAACGAGTGTCATATCCTTTTGCCAACAGCACATCACGTAGATGACGATTGGTTCCCAATATACCGTTGCTACTACTATCACCACGAGCCGTTTCAAACACGCCAGCACTCAAAAATAACCGAACAGGTACTTTATCCATTCTGATAACTTCAGACGCCACAAAGTGCTTATCATCTGCTGTTTGCTCCTTTGGCTTCCACCAATAAGACCCAGACATAGAAATGACGTTGCCAAATATAACAGGATGACGTAGCGCAATCGTCGTCGCAGCCAATCCACCATAGCTAGACCCTGCAATCACCGTTCTATCTTTTGGTATCGCTCTCGGTAGTTTTTTATTTACCTGTGGCACCAACTCATTAGCCATGACATCTGCAAATACTGGATTGGCAGGTAACTCACGCGCACGAGCATCTCTATCAGGATTGCTAATAAATACCGCTGTTACTGGTGGGATTTTGCCTTCTATAATCAGATTATCCAATATCGTTGGTAGCTCCACTGTATCGATATAAGACTCAGCATCAAAGATATACAACAACACTTCATCCCCTGCTGTATTACTATTTATAGAAGGCGTATAAACAGTAATGTCACGGGTATTGCCTAATGTCGCACTGGTAAATTTAAAAGTAGACAACTCGCCTTTAGGGGTTTCTTTTTGCACATCTACCCAAGGCCTTTTTGGCACGCCTTCTAAGGTAACAGTAGATTTGGTTGTGTACTTGTCAATTGCTGAACGAGGCCATGGATGGTGATTATAGGGATCAGCTTGAGCCACAGCTCTTATCGCTACTCTACGTGCAAATCCAGATTCTGGTGGTTGAGGCACATTAAACGCTATCTGATAAGAAAAATGGGTATCTTTTGGCACCACAAAACTCTTATACCAAACATCAGAATCAGCTAGCTGTTGTAGCGACTCGTGATTGTTAGAAGGTGCGCCTAAAAGTTTTACGTTGTCGTAACTGCCCTGCGCCAAGAACGTCATCACAGTACCAGCAGCAGTATCTTCAACGAGCGGTGTGCCTAATACCTCTACATCCGCCCAAAAACTATCGCTACTCTGTCCTTTTGTCAGCGACTCACGTAATGCTGTTACTTTTGGACTGAGTAACGTGTCAGAGCTTTCTAAAGCACTTTCTAAATTCTGTTCTTCTAAACTGATACGTTGCTCAAGCACTACTTGGTATGCACCTGATCCGGACAAGCGCCATGTCGCATCGCAGTTTTCTGCCACTAAATAAAAATTTTGCTTACCACTCTTATGATCAATTAAACGGCGCGATACTGTTCCTGTAGCATCTATGACATCCATCGTCATCACATCACTACTCTCTACATACCCAGTCAAATAGTCACCCGTCTCGCAAGGAACATTGATATCCAGTGGCTGAGGTTTGGTATTATTTTTTTCACTGCTAGGATGATTTAGTTCACCTTCTAGAGGACTTTCAATCGTTAACATCGCTGTCTCCAAACCAAATGCCGAAAATGACGTCGAATATAACAAACAAGTGAATCCTGCTGTAACCCATTTTTTAGAGAAAAATCGTGCGTATGTCATCCACTGCTCCTAACTTTATTTACTGACAAACCTCTAACCTCCACCGTTACAAGATGTCTAGCAAATGATACAAAGGTGCAATACTAGCGTACTTTTCCTATAAATGATATTGAAAATCATTATCATTTAAACCCTATAACACTTAATGAACTAACAATAATTCATCTTTTCTTAGTTTCGAGCATGTAAAAACGAAAAAAGCCCACCTGACTTAATTAAAGTCAGATGGGCTTGAGAACAGATACGACGACTAATTAAATATCAAACTCAAGCGCTCTATCACCATTCTCATCTTTGATACGAGTTGGCAAACCAATCTTATTCAACAGATTGATCAATGGTTTAGCATCTAGTTCTTCAACGTTAACCATTTTACCAGCATCCCATTCGCCAGTCGCAACCAACATAGCAGCAGCAACAGGTGGTACACCTGCGGTATAAGAGATACCTTGGCTACCAACTTCATTGTACGCATCTTTATGATCTGAGACATTGTAGATAAATACTTCAGTCTCAACGCCATTGATCTTGCCTTTGACTTTGTCACCAATGCAGGTCTTGCCCGTATAGTTCGGTGCAAGCGAGCTTGGATCTGGTAATACTGCTTTGACGACTTTTAGCGGTACTACTTCTTGACCTTCAGCAGTCATTACTGGCTGCTCAGACAGCAACCCTAAACTTTGTAGCACAGTGAAGACATTAATGTAGTGCTCACCAAAGCCCATCCAAAAGCGAATGTTTGGTACATCTAGATTGGCTGATAATGAGTGGATCTCGTCATGACCGCTTAAGTAGCTATTTTGTTCACCAACCACTGGTAAATCGTCCGTACGTTTGACTTCAAACATTTTGTTGGACTGCCACTTGCTATCTTGCCAAGAGTAAACCGTACCAGTGAACTCACGGAAATTAATCTCTGGGTCAAAGTTGGTCGCAAAGTATTTGCCATGGCTACCTGCATTGATATCGATGATGTCAATATCAGTCACAGATCCTGCATCCATCATGTCATAGCCAAGACGCGCATAAGCGTTGACCATACCAGGATCAAACCCTGCACCTAAAATAGCAGTAACATTGTTGTCTGCACAGCGGTCTTTGCGTTGCCACTCATAGTTGTTGTACCACGGCGGTGTCTCACAAATCTTGTGTGGATCTTCATGAATGGCCGTATCTATGTAGGCAGTACCCGTCTCAATGCAGGCTTCTAGTACGGTCATATTGATAAATGCCGAGCCAACATTAATAAGTATTTGAATTTCAGTGTCTTGTATTAGCTGCACAAGTGCTTGGCTATCCATGGCATCGACTTGATGCGTGTGCAAGACCGCAGCTTGCTTAAAGCTGTCTTTTTCTTTTACGCTTTGGGCGATGGCATCACATTTGTCTTTGGTACGCGAGGCGATATGAATCTCACCAAGCACATCGTTGTGCATTGCACATTTATGCGCGACTACTTGAGCGACACCGCCTGCTCCGATGATCAGTACGTCTTTTTTGTTGGACTTAGCTTGTTGGTTTGTGTTCAATGAACAATCCTCCTTTGGGTCCCTGTCGATACCATCGATAGTGGCTATGCAAAACAGAAACGAGTGAATGATATGCGTGAATTAAAAAGGAAGACCGAGGAAAACCCACGCACCCGTCGGGCAAACAATACTCCGTTATTTGCCCGAGGCGATTATAACAATTTTTATTCCTTTATCGGTAAAAAATAATGTATCAATAGCAGATACCTTTAAATCACCCATTATTGAGACTAAGCCTTTGTTTTTTAATGTAGAAAAGACATGAAAATATCGCGTTAAGACAAGCTGGCTTTATAGTCTTGATAGTCAAATTCGCGCTGGATATCGATACTGCCATCCAAACGGCGAATGACAATCGCTGGCATGTTAACACCATTGAACCAGTTTTTCTTTACCATCGTATAACCAGCTGCATTACCAAAGCTAATCTGATCGCCTATCTGTAAATTATCTGGCAAATCATATTCACCAAAGATATCGCCTGCTAAGCAAGAGCGACCATAAATAATAGTATTGCCTGCCGATTCAGCATTAGCTTTAGAAGGTACGGCTTCCGCAGGATTACCTATCGGCGCGATATTGGTAGCGGTATGGTTAATCGCAGCAATCGGTGCGGACTCACGATAAATCAATAAATCCAGCATATGCGCTTCGATAGAAGCATCAACGACTGCTAGGTTTTTTTCATTATGCATGGTATCTAACACGGTGGTCACCAACGTGCCTGCGCCATGAATACTGGCTTCTCCCGGCTCAAGGTACACTTGCACGCCATAGGTTTCACTAAATGATTTTAATCTGTCAGCGAGCTTCTCTAGTGGATAATCAGGCGCGATAAAGTGAATGCCACCGCCCAAGCTCACCCACTCAAGCTGTGCTAATACATCACCAAATCTTTCTTCGATATCAGCCAAGCTTTCGCTAAAGGCTTCAAAGCTATCATTTTCGCAGTTGTTATGAATCATGACGCCAGTGATATCACCAAGTACCGCTGCAATTTTCTCTTTATCGTGCTCACCCAGACGGCTAAAGGGACGCGCAGGATCAGCAATTAAAAACGATGAGTTGCTGGTCTTAGGGTTGAGTCGTAGACCTACGGGTATATTTTGCGCGGCGGCTTGCGCGCTAAAAGCGTTAAGCTGAGAGATGGAGTTAAAGATGATTTTATCCGCATAGTTCAATACTTCAGGGATTTCATCTGCACTATAGGCAACGCTATAAGCATGGGTTTCTTTTTTATCGCTGCTATTGGCATCATCGTTATTACCAAAGGTTTCATAGCCCAATCTGACTTCGTTCAGTGAAGACGAAGTCGTACCATGCAGATAAGGCTGCATCACATCGAAAACACCCCATGTGGCAAAGCATTTTAGTGCTAGCAATGCTTTTGCATCAGACAACTCACATAGCCTAGCGATGATTTTCATATTGGCAACGATGGCCGCTTCATCAAGCACATAGTAAGGCGTTGGTGGCAATGATGCGTTGGTAGAATTCTCTAGATTTTTTGCATTCATAATAGATTACCTAATAGAAACCCTGCTGTTGGTATCTTGACAGACAGATATAAATATTTGCGCTATAGTAGACTAAATTCATTATAATTAGAATATCTTATGTCACTTTCAACCGATTATTCCACCTCAGCCAGTCAATCTCATTCATCACAATTGGATCCTGAAAACATAGATTTGACGTATCTAGATCCTGATGCGCGCGCCGTGCTGGATTTTTGGTTTGATAAAAGCAATGAAGCTTATTGGTTTGAACAAAACGATCGTTTTGATAAGCAGATACAAGATAAGTTTGGCAGTATTTGGCACGAAGCCAAACAAGGCGAATGTGTCACTTGGCGTATCGCAGAGTCTTCGTTGGATGGTAATAGTTCGATAACAGCATTGGCAGGACGCTTAGCAGAAATTATTGTGCTCGATCAGTTTTCACGCAATTTATGTCGTGGACAAGCAAGTGCATTTGCGCAAGATGGTATGGCCTTAGCACTGGCGCAAGAAGCCATTCAACAGCCTTATTTTGATACTCTACCGATGCAATGGCGTAGATTTATTATCATACCGTTCATGCATTCCGAGTCAGCCATGATTCATAAGCGTTATTTGCCATTGTTTGAACAATTGGATGATGCCAATACGCTAGATTTTGAACATCGTCATAAACAAATTATCGATCAATTTGGTCGTTACCCACATCGTAATGATATATTGAATCGTATCTCAACCGAAGATGAAAAGAGCTTTTTAAAACAGCCTAACTCATCGTTTTAGAATACATTTCTCATATTACATGAAGATAGTCAAAGTTATTACACAAAAAATTATCACATAAAAATAAGGGCTGAATCATATTACTGGTTCAGACCTTTTTTTTACGATAGAGAGTTAGAATGTATTAGACACTTATTAGTAATTTACCTTACCAGTGGTAAACGTAAATGACTGCTGCTCTAATGTTTTATCGTCCACCAAAATATCAAAACTGACCTTATATTTACTATTACCATGAAGTCCACAATTGCCACCTTTATTACTACCTGACTCACAGCTTTTGAGTGCATCAGTTAATGGCAAAATAAATGCTTCATTCGTTGGTAGTGCGTAATTCGTACCTTCGTACGGATCATTGTCAAAATCAAGCAGTTGAATCGGTACATCTATATTGCGCTGCACATCATGAAATTTGACGTTGTTGATCTTAACTTTATCAGCGGATGGCATATTGATATAAACTGGCTGTCCGATAGGATCAGTACGTAAATTGCGTCCAGAGCCTCTGACTGGATTTGGTGTTTCGTTATACAGCGCTGTGACTGTCCCGCTTACATCTTGACATGGGTACGTAAAAACACCTTCAAGCGTTTTATTTGCCGTGGTTTTGGTCGCTGCAGCATTGCTGACTAAAACATAGCCTTTATTGTTAGTCGCACTTTTGCCATTAGGTGTATAGGTCACCATACCTGTTCCTACTACGTCTGAGGTTGGCAACATCAAAGAACGCAGGTGATACGGTGCTGACAACAACGACTTTGCCATAGAACTTGCTACGACCTCTGTATTAGAAAAATTGCCCGCCGAACTATAATAGACAGACTGGGCAATATTTTCCGTAACACCATATTGCGAGTTGCCATAGTCCGCATTGATCAATCGATCTGCCAGATCTAATCCACTGAAAAAAGGGTTTTTGGTGCCTGTCGCACTAGCAATATTAGTTATTTCATTTTCGAAGTGCGCATTAAAACTAATTGGTGAGCTGTTCGCAAATACATACTTTATATAGTTCGCGTGCTGAATAGCCAGATCGTCTAGTTCTGTATCAACGGATAGACCGTTTAGACCACAGCTGGTTCTTGCTAGACTAAACTGATTATTCGCACCTAATGCTGCTTGTATATTGTTATCAGCTGACCCATTACCACCAGCGTTAGGAATACCATCGCTTGGCTCGTCACCCTGACTAGTAGGTGTCGCTATAATCGGAGCAGAAATAATAGGTTCTGATGTTGTCGGCTTGGCAGCTTCATCATTTTGTGAACTGTCTGGTGTATTAGCAGACGTAGAGCCACTATCAGAATCGTCACCGCCTCCACAAGCGCTAAGAAACATCGTCAAGAATAGCACTGCCGCAATATTTTTTTGAGAAGTATAAGAAGTCATCGCCCATCCTATAAAATAATAACCTGTTTGTGAAAAGCAATGAGAATAAAAACCAGCTAAAGGATTGTTAGTAACTGATTTGACAGTGTTTTATTTCTATAAATATCTATTGTATTATAGAAAATGAACTTTTGCTGATTATTTTGTAAAAAACCTGTTACTCGCTGATTGCAAGTAACAGGTTTTTTTTAGATTTATAAATCAATACTAGGCTTAGACTATTTTTAAGGAAGACAAACCATCTATAAATCACTCTTTTTTGGTATCTGCTATACAGTCACTTGTTTATAGCTACTGTACGTCTAAAGCTTTTCTCACTGGTGCAAAACTACGTCTATGCGTTGGCAAGACCCCATGTTTTTCAATTGCCTCCATGTGCGCGCGCGTCGGATAACCTTTATGTTTGGCAATGTTGTATTCTGGATATTGAGCATCCAGTGCATACATAGTTTGGTCACGACTTACTTTTGCCAATATACTGGCTGCAGCGATACTAGTATGGCGCGCATCCCCTTTTACCCACGCTTGGCAGTCAATCGCAGATGACGCTACCTCTAGTTTGTTAAAGCTATTATAATTCAGGTCAGGACAACGATTTCCATCAAACAGTACTTCAACTTTCAATTGATCGAGCGACATACTTTTATCATTTCCAGCTATCAAGAAATTTGCAAAAATCACGTCTAATAATGACTCAGTACACAAGCGCATACCGAGCATTGTTGCTTGTAGAATATTTACTTGGTCAATCACTGCGGCTGGTATATCAGCAATGATATAGCCAATAGCATGTTCCTGAACCAATGGATAAAGGATATCTCGCTTTTTTTCACTCAGTTTTTTGGAATCTGTCAGTATCGACAACGGCGTTTCTTTGAGCGGTTGTTCTTCAATTAATCCTGACCAAGTCGCCGGTAATATTGCCGCTGCCACATTAACGCTACCTAATAATGGTCCACGTCCTGCTTCATCAACGCCAATCTGTAGTATTGATTGATTTGTCTTTTGGCCATTATTAGCCAAATACTCATTTAGCAACTCAGAGGTATTGATTTGCCCACATAAGTGTATGGGCGTGGCTAGCTGAACATATTGCCCTTTGACATCAATGTGTTCAATCTTGATGTCAATTTTTTGAACTGCTCTTTCTGTACTGTGTTGAATATGCATAATATTAGACGGTCTTTTTCATTTAATTAGGATTGACGTTAGTCGTATTTTGGATAAACCATTGCTCAATCACACTGTTTGCAGGCTCATGGTTACTTTGCTGTTGTAACGACTGCTTTGTCACTAATAAATCGTGTAATTGCTCGGCATAAGCGCGTGGTTGCAGCAAACGCATGACGGTTCGGCAAATATTGTCACCGCTCGCCTGCTCTTGAATCAGCTCAGGTACAATTGGCGCATTAGCCAATATATTAGGCAATGCCACATACGGTACTTTTACCAGACGCTTGGCAATTTGATAAGTCAGCTGATTTAATTGATAGACCACTACCATCGGCCGTTCAAGCAACATTGCCTCCAGCGTTGCTGTCCCAGATGCCAGCATCACGATGTCTGATGCCGCCATGGCATGTTGGCTAAATTCTGGCTGGGTATCATCGTAGACCACTACAATTGCTGCACGCAGCTGCTCTGAGCGTTGGTCGATAACCTCTTGTACGATATATTGATGGTTTTGATCGACCGTTGGAATGATGAAGCACAGCTTAGGATCTAATAGGATTAACTTTTGAATACCATCAAGCATCAATGGCAAAATAGCCGTAATTTCACCGCGCCTAGAGCCTGGCATCACACAAATAAGCTGACTCACATCATCAAAGCGTTCAATAAAAAACTGCTGCAGTCCATCATTGTGCCAGACCAACTCACTACGACGTTGATTGATTGGTATATCAATCAACGTCTGATCAATGGTTCGTAGTAATGGATGGCCCACACAGATCGCCGGATGGTTATGTCGCTTGTAAACTGGCAACTCAAACGGGAATAGGCATAGCACTAGATTGGTCGCCGCTTTAATATTATGAATACGTGACTCGCGCCATGCCCAGATAGATGGACTGACGTACTGCACACAGAACACGCCTTGGGGCTTTAGTTTTTTGGATACTCGTAAATTAAAATCGGGCGCATCGATACCGACGAACCAATCAATACTAGCGGCTTTAAATGCACTCAGTAGCTCACGGCGCGCTTTGAGCAAATCTGGTAGCTGCGACATCACTTCTACCAGCCCCATCACTGCTAGTCGCTCTAATGGGAAAATACTCTGTAACCCTTGTGCTTGCATCTTTGTACCGCCTACGCCCACCCAGACAATATCATCACGTAGATTATTCATTTGCCGCATAAAATCTGCGCCTAAGCTATCACCAGATACTTCACCTGCGACGATACCTATCACTAGTGATGTGGCTTTTACATTTGGTAGTTGAAGATCCGTCTCAGCTTGATGAATGAGGTCAGTATGGTGATGAGACGTAGCAGAATCTGTCATGACAAGCTCTCGATATTAGAAATATACAAAATAAAATAAACCGTTATTATAAAATATAACGTAATAAATCAGTGATAGGTTTTGACGGACAATGTGCGCACCCATCCGTACTATTTTAATGCTATGGTTTTGACGACCTATCGCTAATGTTGCCATCATACTTGACGATGATACAAATAGCGAAATTCACACATAAAATCTGAGTGTTATGCATAAAAAACTCAAGCAACTCTTATTAATAGATAGAAAAACCAAATGCTAAACGTGCATTTAGAACGTCAAACATCACACTAAGTCTCTATAAGTATAACTAAGCTTTGTTTTCCACATTCCAGTTATCAGTCAATTAACTGCTCGACTACCCTTGTCAACCAACACTTTTGTCCGCATAATGAATGTTCCTATAAATCAGCTAGACGATATATAACCATGACAACATCAGTTACCCATAATGCAGATATTGACGACGTGAATATTGAAAAATTTATTCCTTTGATTACCCCCGCCGAGCTAAAATCCGAGCTGCCTTTATCAGACGACGCGTATAACACCGTACTAAAAGGTCGTAATACTATTCAAGATATCTTGGATGGTAAAGACAAGCGTCTGTTTGTGGTCATTGGCCCCTGCTCTATTCATGATATTAAAGCCGCTCACGAATATGCCGATCGTTTGGCCGTATTGGCAAAAGAAATAGAAGACAGTGTATTTGTGGTTATGCGTGTTTACTTCGAAAAACCTCGCACGACAGTTGGCTGGAAAGGCATGATCAACGATCCTGACATGAATGACAGCTTTGATATAGAAAAAGGCTTGCGCACAGCTCGTAAATTGCTACTTGATCTGAACGAAAAAGGCTTGCCTTGTGCGACTGAAGCACTTGATCCAAATACGCCGCAATACATGCAAGATCTCATCAGCTGGTCAGCTATTGGCGCACGTACCACTGAGAGCCAAACGCATCGTGAAATGAGCTCAGGTTTGTCATGTCCAGTTGGCTTTAAGAACGGTACTGATGGCGGTATGACGGTTGCTGTAAATGCCATGCAAGCGGTTAAAGAAGGTCATAGCTTCTTAGGTCTATCGTCAGATGGTAAAGTCTCTATCATCAAATCTAAAGGTAACCCTTACGCGCACGTGGTACTTCGCGGTGGCAATGGCAAGCCTAACTATGATGAAACTGCAGTTGCTCAAGTTGAAAATGAGCTGGCAAAAGGCAAAACCAATAGCAAGATTATGATTGATTCAAGCCATGCCAACTCAGGTAAAGATCCTTACCTACAACCGATGGTTATTAAAAACGTTGCCGAGCAAATTCAAAATGGCAATAAATCAATTATCGGTATGATGATTGAAAGTCATTTAAAAGGTGGCAATCAAAAATTGACTGCTGATTTGAGTCAGCTTGAGTATGGCAAATCGATCACCGATGGCTGTCTAGATTGGGATAGCACTGTTACAGCATTACGCGAATTGCGTGATATGGTAAAAGATGTACTGCCGAATCGCTAATAGCTATTAGCGATAGTTTGTTGTTAAGCACATAAATAAAAAGCCCCTTTTGCATTAATGCAAAAGGGGCTTTTTATTTATGAACATACTGCTCTCAGTTAACTCTTTGCAGCACCTAACACACTCTCTAAGCTTTCCAGCACATGCTTAGATGAGACATTCTTTTGTAAATCTATCAGCTGCTCTTGCGCCATTTGACGGCGAGGCTCAGCCAATGTATTCCAGCGCGCTAATACTTGCAGTAAGCGCGACGCTAGTACAGGATTAGCATCATCTAATTTCTGAATCACGCCTGTATACATCTCTAGACCCTCTGCCGTCCAAAGTACCGTCGGTTGCGAGCTAAAGGCACTGATCACTGAACGAACACGGTTGGGCGTATTCCAATCAAAGTCTGTATGATTCAGTAGCAACTTGACCATGTCAGGCGCCACATCATCAGCGGCAGCTTGTACACTGAACCACAAATCGATAACCAGATCATTTGCTTGGAAACGCTCATAGAAGTCCGCTAAGTACTTACCTGCATCTACCAATTGATGATTGACCATGGCCTTCAATGCACCGAAGCGCTCAGTCATACAGCTCGCATTTTCATACTGCTGCTGTGCCCAGTCGGCCGCATCATCCACATTGGCAGTCAACGCCATATCAAGCACAACATTACGTAGCGCACGAATGCCTCGAGCTTCAGCGCTGTCCTCATAAGACTGCATTGGCAAGTTGTTGTATAGCTCAGCCCATTGCTCTTTTAACTTGTCAGCTACTTGCTTGTATAACCTATCGCGCTGCTCTTTAACCAGCACTGGATCGTAGTTTTTAGAAATAGCAGAAGCTAACTCTTGCGCTGATGGAATATCAAGCAATCGTGCCGCTAGCATGGCATCGTCAGCCGCTAAGACAGGCAATGTCTGCGCCAATGCTTCTAAATATACATCAGGGCTGCTCTTCGTACCTTGTCCTTGCAGCAAAATACGATTGACCAGCATTTGGGTTACTTGCCAGCGGTTAAACCCATTGGTTTCGTGCTTAAGCAAAAATGCCAAATCTGCATCTTGGTAGTCGTAATTGAGCTGTACTGGCGCGCTAAAATCACGTAGTAAAGACACGACAGGCTCGCTTACAACATTTTCAAAGACAAAAGTCTGCGTTGCCTCATTAAGCAATAACATACGCTCAGCAACGATAGCGCCTGAGTTTTTGTCAAATAGTGCCGTTGCTACGGGTATCGGCAATGGCTTTGGCGCATCGAAGCCTTTCACGTGGCGTGTCTGCTGATTCAGAGTAATGGTCAGCGTCTGCGCGGCGCTATCGTAGGTTTGAGAGCCTGATACCACTGGCGTACCAGGTTGACGATACCAATCAATGAAATTCTCTATTTTATCATCAGTGATACTAAGTGCTGATAAGAAGTCCTCAACTGTTACCGCTTGTCCATCATAACGACGAAAATATTCATCGGTACCTTTGCGGAAATCATCTGGCCCTAACGTATTGGCAATCATACGCACAATTTCAGCGCCTTTTTCATAGACAGTCGTCGTATAAAAATTATTAATCTCAACAAAGCTCTCTGGACGCACTGGATGTGCTAATGGACCTGCATCTTCGCTGAATTGATGAGCACGTAGAGTCGCTACGTCATCGATACGCTGTACCGCACTTGACTGCTGATCTGCTGAAAATGACTGATCACGATAAACGGTAAAACCTTCTTTCAAGCACAGCTGAAACCAATCACGGCAGGTGATACGGTTACCAGTCCAATTATGAAAATACTCATGAGCGATAATGGCTTTTACACTAAAGCTGCGTGCATCGGTGGTCGTCTCAGGGCTAGATAACACACAAGCGGTGTTAAAAATATTCAGACCTTTATTTTCCATCGCACCCATATTGAATTGGCTGACCGCTACTATCATATAGCGATCCAAATCATAGGCCCGCCCGTAATTAACCTCATCCCACTTCATAGCATCTTTTAAAGCCTGCATACCGACATCGCATTTATCAATATCAGCAGACTTGGCATACAACTCAAGCAATACTTCGCGGCCTTCGCTAGTCGTATAAGAATCTGTCAATACATCTAAATCAGCAACCACACAGGCAAATAGATAACTTGGCTTATTGGTCGGATCGTGCCAGATGGCATAATGACGGTCGGGCGCATCGGTCACCTCACCCGCTTCAACTAAGTTACCATTGGCCAATAACGTCGGATAACGCTTGTCTGCCTCAAGTCGCGTGGTAAATATCGCTAGCACATCAGGGCGGTCTGGATAAAAAGTTATCTTACGAAAACCCTCTGGCTCGCACTGAGTCACGAACATCGTGTCGTCACCACTACCAGCCATATATAAACCTTCAAGCGCCGTATTAGTCTGTGGGCAGATGCGCACTTGAATATCTAGAGTAGCTCGCTCAGGGGCGTCATAAATCGTTAGCTTGCCTGCTTCCTGCTGATAATTTTCAGTGGTCAACGTCTTACCGTTCATCGCAATCGTTAGCAGCTCTAATGACTCACCAAATAAAACAATGTCCCCTGCTGTTTGGCGTACCATCTCAAGCGTACTGTCTACCTGCGCATAGTCTTCAAATAGCTTAATATCTAGATGTACTGTCTCGACATCAAAACTTGGTTTCGTATAGTCTTTTAGATTAATCTTGCTTGGTGCATGAGGCGGCACATCTGGCATTTCAGGGTTGATGATTTGTGCATCAGTTTCAGCAGTAGACATATGGTGTCCTATTATTATTGGAGATTTGGTTATAAGTTATTTTTACTGACAATGAAGTGTCATTTCGCTATTTTGTAAGATTTTAGCGTAAATAAAGGCTTTATCTGGATGCCAATCACATAAACTCGCTATATAGACAAAACTTGATAGCTAATCTTAAGCTGACTTCTATTACTAAATTGACTTTATCGTTGGGCTCGCTTATAGCTAGATTGACCTAAATCGCTAAATTTCAAGTATGTCGATTAAGATATCGTCATTTCAAGATAATTTAAATATGAAACGTACGTTATCCATTGGATAATGTCATTTAAAATGATTTAATAGTCGTACTGATTACCAATCAATTAACTAACGGCCTATTATATGACAAAAAATACGGTGAAACGCGCAGACATTACCCTACCTTTACTTGTAGAGTATGTTGACGCGCTACTACCTTCGTTGATCACTCAGACAGACCTGACACCTGACCATAGCAAAGATAAGAATGATGCATTGTGGGTAACACATAACAATGCAGGTTTGTTAGAACTACAAGCACAACTTGATAAGATTACATCTACTAAGAAGGATACTGAGACGAGTTTGAATGCAAGCCATTTATCAACGTTATCAGAGCTTGTTAAACAAAATATACTCGACCGTTATGAGCTTGCTTGCTTTTGGCTACCAACTTTGTCAGAAGAGCTGACTCAACACTACCTGCCATTACTGATGCGCTATCGTGACCTGTATGCAGCACATTTGCTGATTGCCCTAGATAGCTCGATAGACCTAAAACCTTACGGCTTTACGCCATTTGATATTTTAAATGAGCCATCTCTAAATATAGATGACATTCAATCTATCACTTCCTCAACTACTACTGCAACGCTTTGGCAATTTAATTTATATAACTATAAACAATTACCAAATTGGCTCAATGCTGATTACTGGGCCAACCCTGAAAACTGGGGTAAACACCGCTGGTAAGATACTCTATTTTATCTCTCTAAACTTACAGTAAAAATACTTACACAAATTAACATTTAGTATATTATAGATAGAGATTGCCTAAGGTTTATCGGAAGCAGTTTAAAAAAACAAATTTAATTAAAATTTTAGGAGCTCGTCATGTCAATCAGTTTTTCTAAGATCGCTGTTCTTGCTGTGCTATCAAGCGCTGTTGCCTTCACCACTGGTTGTGCTACCAAGCGTACTACTTCAGAAGTGGTAGTTGCTCCGCTAGGTATTCCAGGTGGACAAGTTGGCTATAACGGTGCAGTTATCGTTGACAACTCAAACGCTGTCATAACTGGCGCTGAAAATATCCAAGCAGTGGTCTATTTTGCCTTTGATAGCAGCGAAATTACTGCTCAATCAGCGAGCGTCCTTAACCAACACGTGAACTTGCTAAAATCAAACCCAACAGCTGGGGTTGTTGTTGCAGGTCATACTGATGAACGCGGTAGCCGTGAATATAATATGGCACTAGGTGAACGACGCGCACAAGCTGCACGTAACTACCTTGCTGCTCAAGGTGTTGCTGCAAACAATATCCGTGTCATTAGCTATGGTGAAGAGCGCCCTGCAGCAGCTGGTAACACTGAGGATGCGTATGCACAAAACCGTCGTGCTGAGCTGTCTTACTAAATTGTGATTTAGCGTTATTTATAGCGCTCGGTAGTTTAACAAAAGCCCAGTAATGATATATTGCTGGGCTTTCGATATTTTTAGTAGGTTAATTAGATATAAACTATTTAAATATAGCTATTGTATGACTATCTATGTATCAAATATATAGATTTCAAACTTACACATTCTTATATACTTAATTCCAAAATAATCGTTTTTGACGACTAGTAATATATGCCGACTTCCAACCTTACCCAGATAAAATATACCCAACTCAATACCACGACATGGTGTGTGACAGCTCAAGTGAGCGAGCTGATAAGTCATTTAGTGACTGGAAGTTTGTGGAGTAAGTCCTTATGGTCATTGCCATGTAATACGCCTTGCACAGATTTGATCGATTTTAGCAGCCTAAGTTGGCACTATCATATGGCAAAAACAGTAACATCACGACAGTCGGTACCTGCACTAGCACGTAAACAACGTCAGCAGCAGCGACAAGGCGTCAGGCAACTATTAAAAGAGCTGCTTAAGAAGCTAGAAATCAATGATACCTTGGATGAATCAAGCTTTCCCTATCGACTCGTTAACAGTCAGCACTATGTATGCTTTAGCCATACAGGAGCTAATAGTACAAAGCAAACTACAGAATCAAATCAGACAAGTTTTACGCGTTTAAACAGCAAAATAGCTGTCGTTATTAGTCGTCAGCGTCCTGTTGGTATCGATATAGAGAGTAATAACATTGCATGGCAGATAGTCAAGCGCTTCTACTCAAAGAGCGAGCTGACCATATTACAGGAGCTGTCTACAGATCAGCGTGAACGCATTGCCAAACTGTTATGGCAAATAAAAGAAAGCTTTATTAAAGTGAACCAATATACCCTAGCTCAAGGATTAGGTATGAATTATTCTTACCTTATTCCTAATTTGGTTGAGAGTGATAAAAATACTAAACTTGTCTCTGTACTCAATGATAGTGAGAGTATTAACTGCCGATCTGTTTATCGCATCACCGCGTTACAATCTCAGCAAACTGTTGTCGTTTTTTAAGCAAAATTTTCTGAATAAAGTTTAATCTCGATTTTTAGAATATCTTTTACTACTTTATTTTAAGCATAAAAAAACGACCCTATTTAGGGTCGTTTTTTGTTTTCTACTAATGATAGTATTTAAACTGTGATTAGATTAGAAACGGTAAGTTGCACCAACTTTCACAATTGGGAACCATTCTAACCAATCTTTATCTTCTAGCTCTTGCTTAGCAGCTTCTGCAGCAGCAGTTGCTTCAGGAGTATTACCAGTAGCCGTTACATTGGCGTCTGTTTTACCCATATAAGCGGCACCAACTTCACCAAACACACCGAAGTTATTAGTGATGTTAGGACGGAAACCCACAGTTGCATAAGGAGCTAATTTGTTGCGATGTTCGATACTACCTTGTAGAGTACCTACGTCAGCTTCACTATAGTCAACATCATCAATTCTGTAGTTACCATCTTCAGAGTTTGCACGTACATCAATATCGTTATCAGGAACGATGATACCAGCACCTACTGTGAACCAGTTGCTAGCAGGGCGTAATTGCACACCTAGGTACGGGTTGCTGAAATCAGTATCAACATCATAGTTTACGTCATCTGCATCAAAATCACCGCCAAAAAGGTCAGCGGCATCACCACCTGCCCAACCAGCTTGTAGTTCAGTGTTTTCATTCATTGACCAACCAATGTTAGCACCATAACCTAAAGTACCAACTTCAGCGCTAACTGATGCTGGGTTGATAGCAGTTTGGAACAAAGTCTTGGTACCACCAAGTACCGCACCAGTAGTACTGCTAACAGCACTTGCAGTTTTACCGATAACACCAGTGTTAGTAGTATTTGCTTCAGGTTCTGCTTCATATGCTACAGCCACTGGCTCAGCTTCATATGCAACTGCAGCGTTGTTATCAACAACGACAACTGGCTCAGCAGCCATTGCAGCAGTTGAACCTAGAACAGCAGCAGAGATTGCCGTCAATTTAACTAATTTCATAATTATTCTCCTAAAGTGTAAAATAAACCCGCCCGTAGAAAACGATGATTGTGCTTTTTTAAACCATCATTTTGTTGAGGTGATTAAAACAATTCTGACTTAAAAAGTCACCCCTACTGTTGCTATTTTTATTTGCCGTTATGTAAAGATTGCATAGGTACTGTAATAATTGCTACACCAATCTGCAAAAATTCGCCTTTATGTTACATAACGTCCTTAAAGTAACCAAACAGCATGAACATGATAGTTAGCCTGCTTAATGTTTATGTAAAGGTATTGCAAAATATGTCCATATAATTATTTAAAACGCTTTGTGATTCAATGACAGTTATATGGCTTATTCTTACAGAATATTGTGTCTTGTGAATTGATATTTCTATTGTTACTTATATAAAAAATGCACACCAGCAAATAAAACGATATAAATTGTATCAGATGACAAGACTAACGCTTGCCTCAAGTCAATATTATGCTAAATTAGTTGTCATAATAGATTTGTTATAGAACGTCAGTATTATCACTGTTTGTCTAATTTATGAAAAAGCTGTGATGCTGTCTGCTTTATTTCTTTACTCCAACTGAGCTATATATAATATGCCTAAAGTATCGTCGATTACCCGTGTATTAGAAATCATAGAGGCAGTGTCCTATGCCTCAAAACCGCTTTCCCCACTGGAGCTCTCACAAGAGTTAGATATCCCTAAACCAACCATTCATAGATTGATTCAAAACTTGGTTGATGATGGTTTTTTGACGGTTGAAATTGGTGGTGGCATTATTCCTGGTAAACGCGTACGCAATTTGAGCGTTGAGCTATGGCAACAACGGCTGTTTTTCAATGAACGGCAAATGATTTTGCAAAAACTAGTTGACGAACTAAAGGAAACTTGCGGTATTGGTATTCCCTATCATATGGATATGATTTATACCAACCGTGCTCAGACTACCTTACCACTACAGATTTATCTTCCTGTCGGTGCAAAGTCACCCATGTGGTGTACAGCGACTGGCAAGCTCTATCTAAGCCAATTATCGACGACTAGCCGTATGAAAATACTACAAGGGTTACCGCTAGATAAGTTTACCAAGAATACTATTACCGATATCGATGCATTAAATGCCGAGCTTGATCGTATCGCTGATACTGGTATCGGCATTGACAATGAAGAGTTTATCTCTGAAATGGTCGCAGTGGCTGTGCCTATACTAGACAAAAAATCACGCTATTTGGCTTCTCTCTATCTACATGCACCAACCATACGGGTGTCACTGGACGATCTTCTGACTCATGTACCACGCCTGCAAAAAGCGGCACAAGATATTCAGGCGCTCGTCTACGACCTTCAAAGCTAACCCAGAAAACTGGTCATCAAAAAAGGTCTACGCTATGGTTTTAGCGTAGACCTTTTTCTTATTGGCAAATGCATTTTCTTAATTAGCATCACTACTAGTGACATTAAAAACTTTTAATCTCAATATAACTAAGGGCGTCATGTTTAAGACAATAGTGAAGCGTCATGACGTCCAATAATACTAGAAAAGTCTTTGTCACCATTCTCTACCATATGTGAGGCATACAACTCTGTTGCTTTAGCACCCATTGGCGTTTCCACTTCAGTATTTTGGGCTGTCTGCATCGCAAGGTTCAGGTCTTTTTGCATGAGCTTGCTCATAAAGCCGCCTTGATAACCATTACTAGAAGGAACGCTTTCCATTACTTGCGGGTAAGGATTATAGACTTCCAGAGTCCAATTACGACCCGAGCTTTGTAGCATGATATCTGATAGCACTTTGGGATCTAAGCCATTCTTAACTCCTAGATTGATCGCTTCTGCCGTCCCTGCCATCAAGATACCTAACAGCATGTTGTTGCAAATTTTTGCGACTTGTCCTGCACCATGCGCGCCAGCATGAAAGATATTTTTCCCCATTACTGCTAGTATCGGCTCAGCTTTGGCAAAAGCATCATCGTCGCCACCGACAATAAAGGTTAAGCTACCAGCAATCGCTCCGCCCGTACCACCAGAGACTGGTGCATCTAAAAATTCAATACCAAGCTTACTTGCTGCCTCTGCTACTGTTCTTGCATCAGCCGCCGCAATCGTACTACTGTCAATCACAAGCGTACCTTTTGGCAGTTCTGCCAATAAACCATTAGCGCCACTATCGCCCAAATATACAGAATGCACATGCTGACCTGCAGGTAACATACTAATCACAACTTGAGCATTGCTTGCAGCATCTTTAGGACTTCCTGCAACGCTAGCCCCTGCTTGTTGCAAACGATTAGTAGCTGTATCAGACAAATCAAAAACAGAGAGTGTATAACCTGCTTTTAATAAGTTTTCTGCCATTGGCGCACCCATATTACCAAGACCAATGAAGGCGATATTTGGTTTAGTGCTGTCATTATTCATTGTACTTGTATCCTTTGTACCCATCTCATCACTCCTTGATGATTTATAATGTAGCTATTGCTACCTGTTATTTAATAGTATTTATTAGTGAATATTGCTTGTACCTTACGTTATAAATTTCTTGTAGGCAGTTAGCGAACACTTTGACTGCCTAGTGCGTCACTACCTAACCAATCGCTCAAAGGATGCTCGCCTTTCGGATAAGGATTGACAAAGTGTTTATCGATATACGTTTGTCCTTCTAAACTTAGACAGTCTGCTAATGAGCGCGACCACTTAGGACTTCTATCTTTATCAATTAATAATGCTCGCACGCCTTCTTTAAAATCAGGATTGGCTGCACAATGTACTGCGACATTAGTCTCTAAATACAGCACCTGTTCGATTGATAGGTCAGCGACTTTTTGATACAGCGCATAGGTTAATGCGGCCGTTACTGGGCAGCCATGACGATAGGTTGCGACTGCACGCTGCGTCCAGCTATCTGCTGCAAAGTCTTGATTTAGCTGTTCGAGTGCTTCATCACTTTGTAGCAGCGCGTCGATATCAGCCAGACCACCACTATTCATCAGTTTTTGAATAGGCTGCCAGTATGTTGCAAGCTTACTATCAGGCAGTTCGGCTACTGGTAGCTCAGCTAATGCACGGCTGACAATACTATATGCACTACTATCATGGTACTTATTTGAACTGTTTGCGTTATCTACCGTGTTCCAGTCGCTCTGTTTGAGGCGTTGCATGACAGCATCATAGTCGTGGCTAGCAACGGCATACTCTGCCAAATTAGCCAATAGTGCATCGCTGCCATTACACATCGCTCCCGTTAGCCCTAAGAACAAACCTGTCTTGGCAGGCATACGCTGCAAAAACCAACTGCCAGAAGCATCAGGGAACAGTCCAATGGTAACTTCAGGCATGGCAAAACGTGTGCGTTCAGTGACCAGACGATGACTACATCCTGCCATTAGCCCCATACCGCCGCCCATGATAATACCGTCACCCCAAAGTATCAGTGGCTTTGCATAAAAATGCATTTGACGATAGAGACGATATTCATGACTGAAAAACTCAGTAGCATAAGGGTTAGGTATTGGTGCATCAGTAGACATGCTGTCATAGAGCTTACGGATATCGCCGCCCGCACAGAACGCTTTATCCCCTGCGCCTTTTAGTACAAGCGCGACTACTTGATCGTCGGCTTGCCACTGCTCTAGCTGCGCCGAGAGCAATTGACACATATCAACGCTAAGCGCATTAAGCGATTTAGGTGTATTGAGGGTCATAATCCCAATCACATGCCCGCAATCTGTTGGCTCGGTATTGAACAATACAGACGCTTCTTGTTTAGTATCGTTTGTCGCTGGCGTAGCTGCTGTCATAAAAGTGACCTACAAAATTAAATAATAAAGATGGCTAAAGCGTTTTAACCGCTGTTTATTTGTTTTGCCAAGTGGGTTTACGCTTTTCTAAAAAAGCTTGTACACCTTCGCGCTGATCCTTGGTATCAAACAACTTCACGAAAGCTTCACGCTCATGTATGAGATTTTGTGCAGGCGGGGTGTCTCTTGCCGCTTGAATAAGTTTCTTAGAATAACTGACAGCGACGGGTGATTGCTTAGCGACTTTTTTTGCTAAGTCCTGAGCGATTTGTAACCCTTCACCTTTTGATGCGATCTCTTCGACCAGACCGATACGCAATGCCGTATCTGCATCGACCCGCTCACCGCACAGGATCATGCGTTTGGCCCAACCTTCCCCTACTAGCATAGGTAGATTTTGCGTGCCACCAGCACATGGCAATAATCCCACACCTGTCTCTGGCAGTGCCATCTGTGCGTGTTCTTCTGCAATACGGATATCACAGGCGAGCGCACACTCAAGCCCGCCGCCCATCGCATAACCGTTGATGACGGCGATACTCACACCGCGGTAGGCAGATAGCGATTCGAACGCTTCGCCAAATGCAATTGCCATGCTTATAGCACGACCTTTATCGCCGTCTGAGAAGTTGTTTAAATCTGCACCAGCTGAGAAGAACTTTTCACCATCACCGTGTACGATTAAGGCGTAAACATCATCATTGGCATTGAGGTCTGCAATGAGCTGCTTAAGCGCAGACAAACTCTCCATCGTCCACGTATGCGCAGGTGGGTTGTTCAACGTTAGAGTTGCAGTGTTGCCATCAATTGATAGCTTTAAATTTGTATAATCTGTCATAAAACATCCTTGTTTTAGTAAAACGAGATAAATTAGCGTAGCTGATTTAATCCTTCATCCTGCATAACTTGACGTGAAATAATCACTCGCATGATCTCATTGGTACCTTCCAATATTTGATGCACACGTAAGTCTCGTACATGGCGCTCAAGTGGATACTCGTTTAGATAGCCATAGCCGCCGTGTAGTTGTAGAGCCTCATTAGCAACATCAAAACAAAGATCCGTAGATAAACGTTTTGCCATCGCGCAGTAGGTAGACGCTTGCCCATCATTGTTGTCGACTTTATCAGCTGCTAGATACAGCATTTGGCGCGCGGCGATGGTCTGCGTCAACATGTCAGCAAGTTTAAACTGTACCGATTGCAAGCTAGCAATCGGGCTGCCAAACTGGCTACGTTCTTGCACATAACTGGTTGCCGTCTCTAATGCCGCTTGCGCCGTACCTACCGCACAAATACCAATGTTAATACGGCCACCATCGAGTCCTTTCATCGCAATACGAAAACCTTGACCTTCCTCACCTATCAGGTTTTCTACTGGGACTTTGACGTCTTTGAAACTAATCGTTCGTGTTGGTTGCGCTTTCCAGCCCATTTTGTGCTCGTTCTTGCCATATTCGATATCAGCACTATTAGCGTCTACCACGAACGCTGACACGCCTTTTGGACCAGCACCACCAGTACGCGCCATGACTACCAATACATCAGTTGAGCCTGCACCAGAGATAAAGGTTTTTTCACCGTTCAGCACGTAATGCTCACCTTGCTTTTCAGCCTTGGTACGTAAGGAGGCTGCATCAGACCCTGCATTTGGTTCTGTTAGGCAATAGCTGCCAAGCCATTCACCGCTGACCATATTGGGTAGATATTTTTTGCATAACGTATCGCTGCCATACTCACCAATCATCCATGCGGCCATATTATGAATACTCATATACGCTGCTACAGCTGTATCACCCCAAGCAAGCTCTTCGAATACCATCGCTGAGTCCAGTCTTGGTAGGCCCAAACCATCATATTCTGGATTGGCGTACAGCCCTAAAAAGCCAAGCTCACCAGATTTTTTGATTACATCTACTGGGAAATGTGAGTTGCGATCCCATTCAGCTGCGTTTGGCTTTAGCTCTTTTTGTGCGAACTGACGAGCCGTTTGGCGAAAAGCGACTTGGTCATCGGTCAATGAAAAATCCATAGGGTCATCCTTGTTCTTATAGATCAAATAGAGGGCTTAGTCCTCAGATAAGTGTTAATCAAAGCACTAATAAAAATGTTGGTCAGAGATTTTATAAGACATTAGCGCGACATGATAGCGGTATAACGATAATAAAACTGCGCTCAATAGTACCGCAAGTCACATTATCGTCATACCTAAAACACAAAATATCATACTGAAAACACAATGAGCTGATGATTAAATTGAAATCGTTGTATTGACACTGCGGCTCGCTTCATCGTCAAACCAACGTGCAGTCACCGTCTTTGTCTGAGTGTAAAACTGTACGGCTTGCTTGCCATAAGGACCTAGGTCACCAAGTTTACTACCGCGTGAACCTGAGAATGAGAACATTGGTAGCGGCACAGGAATTGGTAGGTTAATACCGATTTGACCGACTTGAATGTCTTGTTGGAATTTGTGTGCGGCTGCCCCTGACTGAGTGAAGATCGCCGTGCCATTACCATGTGGATTGGCGTTCAGTAATTCAATCGCTTCGTCCAAGCTATTAGCACGCATAATACAGAGTACTGGGCCAAAGATTTCTTGTTGATAAATTTGCATGTCGCTTGTAACGTTATCAAAGATAGTTGGGCCTACAAAGTTACCCTTCTCATATCCTTCAACGGTAATCCCGCGACCATCCAGAATTAAGCTTGCACCCTCTTCTACCCCAGTTCCAATCAAGTGCTCGACACGAGCTTTTGCGGCAGGCGAAATCAATGGTCCCAAGTCTTTGTCATGTTTGCCAGCTGAGACAACCAAACTTTCTGCTTTTGCTTTAATCTCATCGATCCATTCACCAGCTGCGCCTACTAGTACAACTACCGACAGCGCCATACAGCGTTGACCAGCTGCACCAAATGCTGCACCTGCTAGCTGATTGAGCGTTTGCTCTTTGTTGGCATCTGGCAGGATAACGCCGTGGTTTTTGGCACCCATCATACACTGGGCACGCTTACCTGACTGACTTGCACGCTCATAGACATGTTTACCAACATGAGTAGAACCCACGAAAGAAACAGCTTTGATATCTGGATGGTCGCAGATAGCATCGACAGTTGCTTTGCCACCATGTACCACGTTAAGCACACCTTCTGGTACGCCCGCTTCAATCGCGAGCTCGACCAAGCGCATGGTTACCATCGGATCTTGTTCAGAAGGTTTTAGGATGAATGTATTACCCGTAGCAATCGCCATTGGGAACATCCATAACGGAATCATCGCTGGAAAGTTGAATGGTGTGATACCAGCACAAACACCGAGTGGCTGCCAAATACTATAAGTATCGACACCTGATGCCACGTTTTCTACAAAATCGCCGATTTGTAAATTGGCAATACCAGCGGCATGCTCTACCACTTCTAAACCGCGGAACACATCACCGCGTGCATCAGCAATTGTCTTGCCTTGCTCTGCGGTCAAAACTTCTGCCAACTCATCCATGTGATCACGAATCAGAGACTGATACTTCAAAAAGATACGCGCTCGCGTGGTAATTGGCGTCTTGCGCCATGTTTCGAACGCTGTTTGTGCGGCGGCAACTGCTTGGTTAATCTCATCATTGGTGGTTTGTGGCACTTTAGCGATAACTTCTTGAGTCGCTGGATCAGTAATATCAATCCATTCATCGGTGTTTGATTGTACGAATTGACCATTGATGAGCTGTTGAACGTGGTGCATAAGATATCCTTATCTTTTTTGCGAGACTACCGTGTGACGGCACCTAGATATTCATGAGAAAAATAAAAGCGATGAGTATTTATCTGTAAAGCATTGTTAAAAACAAAATTTTAAAATGATTTATTTTGTATCGTTATTGACTATAACAATAAACCATTTTTACGGTCAAGCGCTTTATCAAAATTTTATACAAGTTTATTTTGGTAGCACGTTTTTCTATAAAAATTATCTAAATAACAGAAACAAAAAAAGCCCATGATTGCTCATGAGCTTTTTGAAATTAATCTATCTTTCGGGTGCCATTAATACCATCACTGGTTTATATGGTACTAATTTATACCAATCAATAGTCTTTCATTGCTTGCTTGATCGCATCAATAGCGGTTGGATTATCAAGCGTTGACATATCTCCTGTTGGCTGATTTTCTGCTAGAGCACGAATTGAGCGACGTAATATTTTGCCAGAGCGAGTCTTGGGTAGCGCCTGCGGGAAATAGATAGCGGCTGGTCGGGCGATACCGCCTAAAGATTTGACGACAGCGCCTATCACTTGCTGCTCGATACGGAAACGGTTTTCGGTAGTTTCAATTTGTGTCTGATCTTTTAGGACACAAAATGCTATAGGTAGCTCGCCTTTTAGTTCATCTTGAATGCCTACTACAGCACACTCTGCCATCTCTGAATGCATACTGATGGCCTCCTCAATCTCTTGTGTACCTATTCGATGTCCTGCGACATTAATCACGTCATCGGTACGCCCCAAGATATAGAAATAACCCTCTTCGTCTGTCACTGCATAGTCCGAGGTTGAGTACTGCTGACCATCAAACAGACCAAAATAGCTGCTGATAAAACGCTCGTCGTTACGCCATACCGTGGTGAGACAACCAGGCGGTAATGGCGCTTTAATGGCGAGCAACCCTTTTTCGCCAGCCTGACAAGGATCGCCTGTTTCTTCATTGATGACATGCGCTTCATAGCCATACATCGGGTAACCAGGTGATCCCTGCTTGTGCGGTTTATGATCGAATTTTGGTGTATGGCTCAAGATTGGCCAACCAGACTCTGTTTGCCAATAATGATCCAGAATTGGCACGCCGAGATGCTGAGTCAACCAATTGGCTGTTGACTCATCAAGCGGCTCACCTGCCAAAAAGAATGATTTCACACTAGACACATCATAGCGCGTCATCCAGCTTTCGTCTTGTTTTTTAAGCATGCGCACGCCTGTGGGTGCAGTGAATAAGATATTAACTTTGTTGGCTTCGACAATACGCCACCAGATACCGGGGTTTGGCGTATGCGGCAAGCCTTCATACATAACACTGGTCATACCTGCTAGTAACGGCGCATAGATTGTATAAGAATGCCCAACAGCCCAGCCAATATCAGATATCGCCCAGAACGTCTCGCCAGCCTTTCCATCATAGACATAGTCCATCGATGTTGTTAGCGCTACGGCATGACCACCTGTATCACGCTGCACCCCTTTTGGTGTACCAGTAGTCCCAGAAGTATAAAGCAAGTAAGACGGTGTGTTTGACTCTAGCCAAACTGGCTCTACGACCGCATTGGCCTCACAGCTCTGACGACGCTCAGTAGCATAATCAACATCAACCGCTTTTGACTCGAATGGTAATATACCGCGGTTGACTACTAGCACATTCTCTGGCTTGACAGTCGCCTGCTCGACGCCTTGATTGACCAAATTTTTATAATTGACGATTTTACCGCCACGTAATCCTGCATCTACTGTAATGACCATCTTGGCCTCAGCATCGTCCATACGGATAGCCAAGTTATGTGCAGCAAATCCACCGAACACGACTGAATGAACCGCACCAATACGAGCACAAGCTAGCATGGCATAAGCCGCTTCTAATATCATTGGCATATAGATAATGACACGGTCACCCTTACCAATACCGTGACGCTGTAGCACATCGGCAAAGTAATTAACTTCTTTATATAAGTCATTATAGGTCAGACGACGCTTGGTATAGTCTGTATAAAACTCGACGTTGTTGCCTAAATCTTTAAACGAATCAACAACCGCTGGAAAGGTTTCTATCAATTCTTGGTTAATCTCTGATGACACCCACACAAAAGCATCTTGCTCTGCGCGGTCTGTTAGATGACGATCGACACAGTTATAACAAAGATTGGTCTCACCACCGACAAACCATTTGGCAAAAGGCAGATTACTGTCATCTAAAATTTGCTCAGGCTCTTTATGCCAATAGATACGCTTCGCCTGCTCCGTCCAAAACTGCTCTCGATCCGTAATAGACTCATGATAAATATCAGCAAATTGTGGCGTGTCTGTCGTTTGGGTAGAAACTGGGGATTGGGAATAGTCGCTCATAGTAGCTGTCCTTAGCATAAACGAGAAATGAGGCAGTAGTACTTTATAGTTAATACATTTCATCAGTTATAACGGTATTCACTTCACACACTGCACTATTTGCGTACAGCTAGCTAATACCAACTCTAAAATGCTTCAACTATAAAAAACCATGTCTTAATAAATACTGGTCATCCTTGCCAGAATTGAAAAACCGATACAATACGTATCGGTTTAAAATGTAGCAGAGCCTATCGGAAAGGTCAACTATTAAGCGTGTAATACGCACTACATTTTAACGAATACAAATATTTGAAAATATAGCTAAAACTAAATCTCAGTTTGATTGGCATACATTTCACGCATGACTTTTTTATCGTGTTTACCAACAGAGGTTTTTGGTAGTTCATCAACGAACTTAAACTGGCTTGGCACCCCATACTTAGGAATGATACCGCGCTCTACTGCTTTTTCTGCAATCGCTTTGATATCATCAGCACTGGTATTTTGAGAATCGGCCTTTAATACAACCAGAGCCAATGGACGCTCACCCCATTGCTTATCACGTACGCCAATCACTGACACATCAGCTACTGACGGATGCAGTGATAAAATGGTTTCAATCTCTAGTGATGAAATCCACTCGCCACCTGATTTGATTACGTCTTTTAAGCGATCGGTGATTTTAATATAGCCATCAGGACGTAGGTAAGCGATATCTTGGGTATGCATATAGCCATTTTCCCACAGCTCTTTGCCAGCATCGTCATTTTTAAGATAGCTTTGGGTCAACCAAGGTGCCCGTAATACCAACTCACCTGTATTTTCTGGTCCTGTTCCCACTGACTTATTGCCTTCACCCCATACTTGAGCATCAACCATAAGTACTGGCTTACCCGTCATACAACGACGGGCAATGTCTTCCTCTTCGGTCATTTCAGGCTCATCGAGACTAAAACCTGTCAAGCTAATAAGCGGCGCGGTCTCTGACATACCATAGCCCGTATAGACTTCAATACCCTGTGCCATCGCTGTTTTGGCTAGACCTTCGGTCAGTCTTGAACCACCAATAATCATTTTTAGACCATTGAAACTGACATCGCGATCTTGAGCTTCTTGGAGTACCATTTGCAAAATCGTTGGCACACAATGGGTGATACTGACCTTTTCATTGATAATCAAATCCATCAACGTGTCAGGCGCATAGCGACCCGGATAGACTTGCTTTAGACCCACCATTGTCGCTGTAAATGGGAAGCCCCATGCATGTACATGGAACATTGGCGTCATCGGCATATAAACATCACCATAGCTCACGCCTTGCTTATCAGGCAGCATACCCAAAGTTGCTGCTTCTGCTAGTGTATGGAGAACTAGCTGGCGATGGCTAAAGAAAACCCCTTTTGGATCACCGGTCGTACCAGACGTATAAAAAGTCGTCGCGATGGTGTTTTCATCAAAATCTGGAAAATCAAAGTCGCTGTTAGCAGCTTCTAGCAACGCTTCATACTCGCCTGTGACACGGCTTTGATTACTACCAAAGATACCTTCAGCAGTAACACCATTATCGTCAAGCCAGATAATATGTTCAATACTTGAGTTCTCAAACTGATAGTCTTTGACCAATGGTGCAAACTCAGAGTTGAGCATAAGCACTTTAGGCTTGGCATGGTTGATAGTATAGAGAATCTTTTCGGGTGATAGGCGAATATTAACGGTCTGTAAAACGTACTCTGACATTGGCACAGCAAAATAAGACTCGAGATAGCGATGACTGTCCCAGTCCATCACGGCAACCACATCACCTGCATCGAGCTCTAAATCCGCCAATACATTGGCCAAGCGATTGATACGCTCAAACAGCTCTTTATAAGTTAGGCGCTTTTTGTCCGCATAAACAATCTCTTGATCTTGCGATACCGTTTTGGCACGACTTAATAATTGCTTGACCAATAATGGGTAATCGTAGGCAGATGGTGCACTGTGATAAATGTTTGACATAGATTTGACTTCCTTGTTTGTCGTACTTATAAGGGATAAATAACAGTAATCAAGTTAAGAGCAGTACAGAATCTACTACTCTCACTATTCTAATTTTTATAATGTAATAACATCGTTATTGATAGTAAGAAAAAAGCGGCGCTGTGTAAAGCGGTCTTACAGTAAGTATCATAAGACAGTCAATCACTTCGCATGTACTGTTGTTTTAACCATACCAAAAAACGCCACTAATAAAGCCAGTACCTGTACAAGTGCTAAGAATCCTACTGTCAATTTCCACTGCCCTCGTGCATAAGCCATGCCGCACAGCCACGCCCCTAGCGTACCACCTGTATAGTAGCCCATATAATATAAACCTGATGCCAGTGAGCGTCCTTTTTTTACGTTGACTGCGATATAACTGATGGTCGCCGATTGGGTAACAAACACACCTGAGGACATAATTGCCAGCCCTATTACCACCCCCCACAAAGGCGTGACTAAGGTCAATAACAAGCCTACCATCGACACCACAATGGCGACACGGACCGTACGCGCTGAGCCAAACCGACGTAGCAATGTGCTAGATAATGGCGTGATAACAACGCCCAATAAATACACTGCGAAAATATTAGCAAGTGCCCCAGTCGTTAGCTTATACGGCTCATCTGCCAGATGTAAATTGATAAAAGTAAAACAGCCTACCAGTGAAAACAGCACGCAAGCACCAAGCAAACAAGACGTGACGACATAGCGATTGGTTAGGTGCTCGCCTAGCGTCTGTATCGCTGAGCGAAAATTAGGGTTGGCCACGAAATGACGCGACGATGGTAGCATCTTGCCGATCCATATCGCACCTAGCAAGGTCATCACCGTCATGACATAGTAGCCATCACGCCAGCCTATAAGCTCATGTAAATGTCCCAGCAAAAACCGCCCCATAAAGCCACCAAACACGCAGCCTGACACATAAAAGGACATCAGCTCAGTCACTGCCCGTCCCTCAAACTCCTCACCGATATAGGCAATTGTCACCACCGTAATACCCGGTACAGACAATCCTTGCATAAATCGCCACAAACCAACCCAGCCAATACTAGAGCTTTGAGCAATGAGTGCTGTTGGTATCGCCAAAAACAATAGAGCGCCAACGATAAAGGGCTTGCGCCCGACTGCATCCGAGAGCATACCCAGAAAGGGTGACATAATGGCGATCGCTAATACAGTGGCACCAACAATCATGCCGGCTTGTACTTCAGTCGCAGCAAAGTCCACCATCATGACCGGTAATACCGCCTGAATAGAGTACACTTGCAAAAAAGCAAACATACCTATCAGGCCGATTGTAAGCTTCAATATCCATGATGTTGAATGATTGGAGGGAACAGGTGGCACAGCTGCTATATCTTGGATTTGATCTTTAGAATGATTCACAGGGGATCTGACTATATTGGTTATACCATGACTGTAAATATTAACTGTCACTGGCGTGGATGATAGAGAGGTATAACGTATATTTGTGCTCAATACATGAGGTGAAAGCACGGTTATTAAACGATAGATGCTCATCATAACGACAAGAAAGTCATGTTAGCACATTCGCCAATATACTCAGGTTTAAAAGTGTTATTACCGTTTGATAAATGCTTTGTTGAGGCTAATGCTTATCGTGCTTCGACTTGAGACGGTGAAGGCAGCTTTCGACTCGCAAGGTCAATATCAACGTTACGTTTATCGCATATACAAGATAGTATGGTTAGATACTATTTGCGTACCTGCTAAGCACTTAACTGCTTTAACGATTAATAACAAGAACTACCTACGTCCAGCCTTTCTAGCTTAGAGACGTGCACGACTACACAATCTTTTAGAATAAAACTTACTATGATAAAAAACTTGATGCTTTTAAAACTTATTATCGCGATGTGTACATTCGTTTTCTCTACGATAGCTGTGGCTGAAGTCACTGTGTCCGAAACTAGTATTAAAAGTCTCAGTCCAGTCGTACCGATATTTAGCTCTACGAAATCACTAGCGGCAGTAGACTGTATAAAAGATGATGCCATTACTACTACTGAGCTCACAAAAACGCGTGATAATGGGCCATTTTCTGTCAGTACCAAGCATGTGAGTCGCCAATCAGCCAATGGCTTTGGTGGCGGTACCATACACTACCCAACGGATGCTGGTAACTGTGGTCTGCTAGGTGGTATCGCTGTGGTGCCAGGTTACGTGTCTTATGAGTCTTCTATTAAATGGTGGGGACCGCGTTTGGCCTCTTGAGGATTTGTCATTATTACCAGCTCCATTTACGACAATCCAGATAGCCGTGCTGAACAATTGAGCGCCGCTCTCGATCATCTTATCGATGATGAAACAGTAAGTCATATGATCGATCCAAATCGTTTGGGTGCTATTGGCTGGTCAATGGGTGGCGGCGGTGCGCTACGACTGGCAACTAAGCGCAGTACGGTGCAAGCCATCATTGCACAAACGCCCTACTACGATAAAAACTATGGTGCGATGAATACGCCTGCTCTATTTATTGCTTGTGAAAATGACCGTATCGCCCCTAATAAAAAATATACCAATACCTTTTATCAAAAAGCCGACGGTCCAAAAATGAAGATCGAGATTAACAACGGTAGTCATTTCTGCGCCAGCCATCGTTTTAACGAGAAACTATTGAGTAAGCCTGCCATCGCATGGATGCAACGTTATATTAACGGTGATACCCGTTTCGATAAATTTCTGTGTGGCAATGAAAATTATAAAGATGACTCTCGTATCTCAGCCTATGATTACGAAGGTTGTTTATAGGCTATTTCAATATACTTACAAAAGGAAAGACTGATAGCCTTCACTGCTGATAATGATACTTGAATAACAACTATTTTTTATTTTTACACATTTACATTGCTTCTATCTTTTTTCTTACAGACTTTACTGCCATAAAAATTAATAATCATAGAGCGTTATATACGAATAATTAAAATAATTGAATAAACCATTAAGGAGCAATATTTATGACTGATCATATTCATGATTTAGGTGCAGGGTTTTGGAACATACGCGGATCATTCCGTATCGGTGGCGTGCTAAATATCGGTACTCAATGCTCGCTGGTCAAGCTACCATCAGGAAAATTTATCTTTTTGGACAGTTATGCCCTAACGGGTGATGTTCGAGATGAGGTGATGGCACTGACTAACAATGGTCAAAATGTCGAAGCTGTCCTTAACGTACATCCTTTTCATACAGTCAGCTGTGCTCAAATGGCCAAAGACTTTCCGCAAGCCACATTTTATGGCAGTAGCCGTCATTATAAAAAAGTACCAGAAATCAATTGGGCAGACGACTTGGTAGAGAGCGATGCAGTCGCTGCACGCTATCCTGAACTTAAATTTTCAATGTCGGAGGGTGTCTATTATATTTCACCCAATGAGATGATTCATGCAGGTTCTTTATTGGCCTATCATCCTGCCAGTCAAAGCTTGCACGTAGATGATACTTTTATGAGTCCACCAACGAAGTTACTAGAAGCTGTACTACCTGAGCTGATATTACATCCCACGACCAAAAAAGCATTGAAAAATGAACCAGACGCTGGCGCGCAATATTGCGACTGGGCAACCAATCTGGCCCATGAATGGCGTGACGTTCGCAATTTCTGTGCTGCGCATTCTTATCTTGTGCAATTCAAAGAAGGCGAGTTTGAAAAAGCGTTGTTAAAAGCTGTTAAGAAAGCACGTCCAAAACTAGAAAATGCCTAATTTTTCGCATCTTAGACATGTATTTTTGGTAAACATAAAAATGGGTCGCTATTACTGTATCTCTAATATAGCGACCCGTTTTTTCGGCTAATGAATCTATAAAGCACATGATTATCTGAACAGCAAAGTAGCCAACTCATCTTCATTATTAATAATATCGGCCAATGTATAACGCTCAAGCACAGTAATAAATGCAGTGAGCGCTTCAAAAAACACGCTCTTTAGCTGACAGGCTGGACTAACCACACAGCCTAGTGATTTATTCTTCTCTTCCTCAATGAATGTCACGGGCAAATCCGTCTGATGAGCGCCCTGCTCACTGTCTTTGTGAGACGCTGGTACAGCAAAGCACTCTACCAGATTAAAATCAGGTTCTATTTGCTTGATCAATATGCCCAAATTGATATCTTTAGGCATGCGTGCCAATCGTATACCACCGTTTTTGCCGCGCACACTTTCTATATAACCGAGTTGACCCAGCTGATGAATAATCTTGGTCAAATGACTTTTGGAGATACTATAGCTCTCAGCAATATCGCTAATATTAGCCAGCAGTGATGGATCTGGTCTCACGGCTAAATAAATCAATGAACGTAGCGCGTAGTCACTATAGTTGGTCAGTCGCATGTACTTGCGCTCCTATTTTTATAAATTTTATATATTAAGCCAAACAAAGTAAGTCGCATTTTTGGTAATAATATTTAGACATAGCATTTGTAACCATTATCGTTAATCCGCTTTAACCAAATAAACCATCTGGCCGTGGACGTGCCAACATGGGCATATAACTGATGCAAAATAGCACGAAACAAGCAATCCAAGCACTTTGCGCAATCATAATCCATATTAGGTAGTGACTCATGTCTACTAGCGGTAGTAGTACGCGGCTGACAAATACTAAGACCATCAAACCGTACATAACGCTTACTGCTTTTGGCGGTTGATGAATACTGCGGCCCGTATGCCCCAAAGATACTCTAGTCATCATTGCTAAGGTCATCATACCAACACCAGAAATCGCCAGTCCATGCATAGCAATGCTGTGCGGATACCCAAGCCAAGGCTGTAGTGCATACAATAAGAAGCTCAAGCACATGCCTAAAAACGCAATATACAATGACCAAAGTAATGGCTTTTGCCAAATACCGTGATGATACCACCCTATTAGACGTATGATATTGATCACTGCCACACTGAGCGCAGTAACCGTCAGCAGATATTTATTTGGATAAAATACATCACTAATAAAAAAGGCCAAGAAAAACACTAAGCTTGTGATATCTTGTGTCTTGCTATTACGTAACTTAATAGATTCTGACTTTTCTATACCCACACTAAGACCACGTTCAATAAAGAATGGTACCACGCGGCGGCCAATCGTTAGTACCAAGCCGATAATCAAGTAGAACCCCAGATAAATGCCTATCTTGGTTGTGTTCATATCAGCATTGATAATGCCCCAATAGCAGAGTCCACTGCCAAAGTTAAGCAGAGCCAGTTTTGCCAAGATACCCATTTGCTTATACTGCTTAACTTGCCATACCGCTCGACATATCACATATGCCATCGAGACGACAAACGCTATATCAAAAATAGCCGCTATATATAGCCACGATATACTATCACCTGTCAGTGCTATACCAAGCCCAAAACACAACCAGCTTAGGCGCGCCAGCAACCAACAGATAAAGATACCTAGCAGTTTATAACCGTGCGGCATCACTACCCCTGTCCATGTCTTGACCGCGGTCAGTAAAAACCCTGCAACCACTGCCAAGGTGTAACCATACACCATCTCATGGCCGTGCCAGTATAACGGGTTCAAAACCTGTACATCGATATCCGTGTGACCAGTGAACACAAACGCCCATAGCAACATCGTTACGACAGCAAATAGCGCCGCAGCACTAAAAAATATGCGAAAGCTTAAATTAAGGATAGGATGCGGAGAGCTTGGTGGTTTGCTAGGTAATTTGATAGATTGCATAGCCGTCTTCTTAGAAGAGTATAGATGCTTTGATTATAACATTCATATTATATAGATGTTATAATTTACAGTACAGCTATCAAAACATTAGATATTTCTAAGTGCATCAGGTTTGGGTGTTTCTGAGATTAATGTTTAAAGCAAAAAAACCTAGAAAGAACCTTGGCTCATATTTAACTATAATTAAGTCACTCTCATTGACAACTGCAATGCCGCAACGACTAACGATACGACGACTATCGCCGTGACGTACTTTCTCACTTTAAAATATGTGTGACTAATAATCCGCACTCGATGAAGTCCATAATCAATAACTAAAAGGCTTATGAAGCCAATCACCAATAGCCAAATAAAACTACTGGCTGATAAGATTAAAAAGCCAAGCCAAAGGCCAAGCGCAATGACATTGCTATAGATAGGTAGCTTAATAGCCCATTCATTATCATCAGCCAATCCTAAATGATTGCCCCAATGTGCACCTGCCATAAACGATGCAATCACTAAACCATAAGCACTCAATATATCGACTACTGAACCAAGTACAGGCACGGTAATAACGTCTATCATCAGCAAAAACGCACAGGCTATAAATGGAATCGTACCTGCAAAAGTTAGATAAGGACTTGGCTTTTTCATTGTTTGAACCTATCTTATAATTAGTCTAATAATAGCTGTCATCTGTTAAGTGGGAGCCTTCAACACACATTAATCGCTCTTTTGAACGTTACCTTGCCATTGACGGATAAACTCACCGTTTGGATCGTATTGTTGGGTTTGCTTGTCAAGATTAAACTGTCTGCATCCTCTTGGATCAACACCCACGCCTGCCAGATATTGCCAATTGCCCCAGTTACTAGCGACATCATAGTCGATAAGATATTGCTCAAAGTGAGCCGCGCCGTAGCGCCAATCGAGGCCTAGCTCGTGAATAAAGCAACTTGCAACCAGTTGTCTTCCACGATTCGACATATAGCCTGTCATGCGTAATTGGTTCATACATGCGTTGACGATAGGATACGGTGTCGTACCGTTCTTCCATTGTACTAAAAGATTTCCGTCCAATTGAGTCGAAGGTGTACGTTGACTGATGCCTTTAAACCAAAACAACTTTTCCTGATGGGTCACTGCATACCAATAAAAATACTCACGCCACAGTAGCTCGAACCATATCCAATAGGTAGAGTCATTTGCAATCATATCGCGCTCATAACGACGTAGACGGTTCAATACTGTGTTTACAGACAGCGAGCCGTTTGCAAGCCAAGCAGAAAACTTCGTAGAATGTGTCCAGTCATCAAGTGCATTTCGAGTGGTTTTATAAGTGCTAGGTGCATCGGAGTCAAAATAAGTATTTAAGTGTTTGAGACCGCTCGACTCACCACCTCTAAAACAAGATGGCTGCTGTGATGATTTATCAAGCCCTGCCTGATTAAACAACTGCGATTCAAAAAAGTACTCGTCCCGACTCAGCATATTGTCAGGCAATGGCGCGAGTGATTCTGGTATGGGCTCAATATTTATATCTTTTTCTGCATGCAGCAAATCATAATCAGTTTCGATTTGTTTACGAAATTGCGTAAAGCTTTTGGGCAAACTCTCTAGCGGCAACTCGTCAAATAAAGTCGCTGTTGTTTGAACATGCCATTGTATCTCTGGATATTTCGCCTGCAGAAGGTCATATACTTTGTTTTGATTATAATCTGCCGTCTGACTGATGCAGACATCTGTCACTTGCTGCTGTTCTATTAAATTACTCAACTGAGTAAAGGCATCCAATGCTTCATCGCTTTTCTGTAAATACAGCAACCTATTACCAAGCTCCATCAGCGACGTATTTAAATCAGCTAGACTCTCATGTAGAAACTGCTGACGAGCTTGACCTATAGCCTCATAACGATAGGCATCGTAATGGTCTTTATCGTCTAATGTATCTGTCAACGATGAAGCATAAACCAATAGCAGCTCTCCATCAGTGGATATCTCAGATGCTTTTAGCAAAGTTGCGTTATCCGTTACCCGCAAGTCATTATGAAACAATACCAATGTGACATTATTGTTCTCTAAGTTGTTCACTGTCTGATTTGACATACCCTATCCTTCTAGCTATTTAGCGCTGATTTATTATTTTTAATCTTAAAAGATCATATACGGTGTAAAAAACACTTAGCATTCAACTTTAATGCGAATCTAATACTTGTAAGGTAATGCGCTCAGCCCCACAAATAACTTATAAGCATTAGCTCTCATGTGTCTGATTGCTTAAACAGCTTACCTCTAGGAGAACACCATGACTCAAAATGATACTACGACTGAAGAGAATAAATCAGATGAAAAACGTAAACTTATTAATCGTTTTTTAATGAGATTGACAAAAGAGCAGCCTCAAATGTATTACGCGACCACCTCTGAGATATCGCGGAGCATTCATACGATGATAAAAGAACACACCAACCGCTTGTCAGTAGAAGAGCAAGCACTGGTCAGACGAATGACTATGGAAGAGATTGAAGGGTTACTTGGCTTTCATGCCAGATAAATGATTGTTTGTCAGATATAACGTTTCGATAAATTTCCTGATGTCACACAAAAAAAGACCGCTATCCAAGCGGTCTTTTTTATTAACTATATTGTCATTTGGAACAATTAAAATAGATAGTCACGCGGCTCGTTTTGCATTGAGATCCAATGTGTTCTGGTGAACTCTTCTAGTACCCACTCACCGTTAAAGCGGCCGATGCCTGAGTTTTTCTCACCACCAAATGGCGTATTGCTTTCATCATTGACTGAGATGTCATTGATATGGGTCATGCCAGCTCTAATACCGCGAGCGAAACGTAGGCCTTTTTGCATATCAGCAGTGAACACTGCACTAGACAGACCATACATGGAGTCATTGGCAATCGACAGTGCATCGTCTTCGTCTTTAGCACGGATGATACCAACCAATGGTCCGAACACTTCATTACGTGATAAGTCCATTTCACGAGTGACTTCGGTAAAGATGTGTGGTGGCACTACTTGACCTTCAATCTCGCCACTGAGTATCATTTTCGCGCCTTCTTCCTGCGCTTTAGCGATTTTTTCTTTGAGTGATTTAACTTGTTTTTCATTGATGATTGGGCCAACAGCAGTATCTTGCTTATTAGGATCACCGACATTCAATGTTTTGACATGCGCTAAGAAACGCTCTACAAAATCATCATATATCTCATCTTCTACAATCACTCTATTGATAGCAATACAGATCTGACCTTGGTGCAGGAATTTGCCAAAGGCAGCCGCTTTGACTGCTTGCTCGATATCAGCATCTTTTAGTACGACAAATGGGCTGTTGCCGCCTAGCTCAAGTGCCACTTGTTTGATGTATTCACCACCATTTGCCAATTCACCGATGTGTTTGCCTACTGAGGTCGAACCTGTGAACGACACTAGACTTGGCGCTTTATGCTCAACGATTGCGTCGCCTATCTCACTACCTGAGCCAACTACGACGTTTAACAGACCTTTTGGTAGACCTGCTTCTTCAAATACTTTGGCCAATAGCAGACCACCTGTCACTGGCGTATCACTAGCAGGCTTGAGTACCACTGCGTTACCAAGGGCTAAGACTGGCGCGATAGAGCGCTGGGTTAAATGTAGCGGAAAGTTCCATGGGCTAATAACAGCGACAACACCGATTGGCTCACGATAAATGAAATTTTCTTTGCCAGGAGTATTCGATGGACGAATCTCACCGTGGACACGATTAGGGAAAGTTGCGGCCTCTAACGTAATAGCACGAGCTGTACTCAACTCGACCATGGCTTTAATACGCGTACTACCCGACTCTTTAATTAGCCAATCAACGATTTCTTCTTGGCGCTGATCAAGTATGTTTACGACTTTATATAACACTGCGGCACGCTCTACTGGTGTTTTCTTAGCCCACGCTGTTTGAGCTTTGGTAGCAGCGTCATAGGCTTCGTTCAGCTGATCTTTGTTCGCTTGCTGAATCTCTACGAGCGTATCGCCGTTATATGGGTTGGTATCCGTGTTAGTGCTATCATCTTTACCGGTTTGCCATTCGCCAGCGATGAACTGCAAATGGAAGTCACTGTATGCACTAGTAGTATTGGTTGACATAATCATCCTTATTTTTAATTTGTTATGTTAAGTACTGGTTTGCGGTTATTAAAATAAAATTATTAAGTCAGCGATATCTCAATGAGAAAATATCTGGCAAGTGGTAAATCTGAAATCGTTATCGAACTATCAATTAGTCATTATTAACTACAGAGACGCTTGAATCAAAAATGATCTTTAGCAATGAATACTAACGGTAACGGATAACAACAAAACCTACCTTGCTAGACGACTGGTCTAATGCTACCATAGCTTTTAATAAAACAAGACTATTTTGTCAGTGAATATTGTTGATAAAACGTAACATATATAAAAATATCCTATTACAATATGCCGTCAACGTGACGTTCAAATGACCGCTGACCGATTCATCTGACCATTTGATACATATGCTAATACAAGCGACTACCAAAGGAGACAATCCTGTTTATGTCTAATACAGACGCAACTACACCAGATACTAAAGCTCATTTACTAGCCACTGGCTATCAATTAATTGCCAAAAAAGGTTTTACCGCTGTGGGTCTAAAACAGGTTTTAGATACGGCAGGTGTGCCAAAGGGCTCTTTTTACCATTACTTTGCTTCTAAGGAAGCCTTTGGTGAAGCCATCATTAATCATTATTTTAGCTTATATAAGACTCGCCTAGATGTGATCGATGCACAAGATGTCAGTGCGCAGCAGAAGCTATATGATTATTTTCAAAACTGGTATGACACGCAGCAGAACGGCTGCGATCACGAGAAATGTTTGGTGGTGAAGCTCAGCGCAGAGGTAGCCGATATGTCAGAAACCATGCGCAAAGCGCTCGATACTGGCTACCAGCAGACAACCATGTGGCTCGCTAAACAGATCAAGGCTGGTTGGCTCGATGAATCTGTACCTCGCCACGATAACCTTTCAGCAGAGAGTATGGCCAAGCGTTGGTATTTTGCGTGGCTTGGTGCAAGCTTGATTGCAAAGATTAGCCAAACCAATACTCCCTTGGCAGAGATTTGGCAGATGACCACGACTCAAATGGGACGCTAATAGCCAGTCGTTCAAATTTATGACGACTACACTTCTAACGTAAATATTAAGGCACATTGAATACCCATAGATAGCAGTTATTAAAACGCTGCTTAAGTATTCAGTGTGCCTTACCCTTTTCTCTTCTCGAACAATTTCCTCAAAAATATCTATGTGTCACTTGAACAGTTATACGATAGTTTTGTAAATATCACTAGACGACTGGTCTAATTGGTGTACAATGCGCACAAATATTAAGAATGAATGTCTATACGAGCATTGCTCACCATTCATTAATTGGTATCAAACAATATCCCTTTTCAAAAAAACTTAATTGAATCGTTTTTACTAATCAATTTTTATTACTAAATAGGAATCTTATGAACAACTTCCAATACTACAACCCAGTTCGTATCGTTTTTGGTGAAGGTCAAATCGAGCAGTTATCAGATTTAGTCCCTACTGATGCACGTGTCCTTATTACTTATGGTGGTGGTTCAGCTCAGCGTACTGGTACGCTAGACGAGGTAAAAAACGCCTTGTCAGCAAGCGGTAACCGTACCGTGTTTGAATTTGGTGGTATTGAAGCCAACCCAGAATTCACGACGCTACTCAAAGCCGCTGACATGGTCAATGAGCACAACATCGACTTCTTATTAGCAGTTGGTGGTGGTTCTGTGATTGATGGCAGTAAATTCGTTGCTCTAGTTTCTTCATTGACTGAAGAAGATGGGAGCGTCTCACGTGATAAGGCTTGGGATGCCCTAACTGGTTATTGCAAAAACATTGATTCTGCTATCGACTTGGGTGCTGTATTGACTATTCCAGCAACAGGTTCTGAGATGAACTCAGGCGGCGTCATCAACTATAGCGAACGTCAAGCAAAACTACCATTTGGTAACCCACTTGCTTTCCCTAAATTCTCAATTCTAGATCCAGTCAAAACGCTTACTTTGCCTGAACGTCAGGTCATGAATGGTGTAGCTGATGCATTTGTTCATGTAATGGAGCAATATCTGACTTACCCAGTAAATGCAAAAGTCCAAGACGCCTTTGCTGAAAGTTTGCTTAAGATTCTTATCGATGAAGGCTTAGTCGTTAAACAAGATCCAGAAAACCTAGAAACACGTAAAAATATTATGTGGACGGCGACCATGGCATTGAATGGTCTGATCGGTACTGGTGTACCGCAAGACTGGACAACTCACATGGTTGGTCATGAGCTAACATCATTACACGCTATCGATCATGCGCGTACGCTAACGATCTTATTGCCATCAGTGATGCGTGAGCTAAAAGAAAGCAAGAAAGAAAAACTGCTTCAGTATGCACGTAACGTATGGAACATCACCGATGCTGATCTAGACGACGATGCCATCATTGAAACAGCCATTGTTTACACTGAAAATTTCTTCCGCGAGCTTGGCTTGCCAGTTAGCCTAGAAGATGCTGACTTGACGGAATCAGCAATTGATCCAATCATCAAGCAACTTGAAGTGCATAACATGGTCAAGCTTGGTGAACATGGCACCAACGATCTAGAAGTGTCACGTCGTATCTTGCAGCGTGCTGTGACTAGCAAAGCGTCTTAATAAGCGCTATAGCAAGAACTGTCAGAAGAATTATAAGAAAAATCATGACAGTAACAATAAGTACATATCGTTATGATATCTATAGTAGTTACTTAGCCAAGTGCTAAGTAACTACTATACTCAACGTACTATAATAATGACAATTAACAAATATAAAGGAGTCCTACAATGAGCTTCGACAAACAACAGAATCAACAAACAAACCGTCAAATTAAATTGGCTAGCCGTCCTAATGGCGAACCAACTGCTAACAATTTTGACATGGCAACCAGCGATATACCAACGCCAAACGATAACGAGATGCTACTACGCACTGTCTATCTATCACTAGATCCATATATGCGTGGACGTATGAGTGATGCAAAAAGTTATGCAGACCCATTAGAAGTCGGTGACGTCATCATGGGTGGTACCGTGGCGCAAGTGGTCGAGTCAAATATCGATAACTTCGCAGTAGGCGACCTAGTCGTATCAAACTCAGGTTGGCAGGACTACAGCGTCAGTGACGGCGAAGGCGTCCTGAAACTAGACAAAAACATGTCAAACCCTTCTTACGGTTTAGGCGTATTAGGTATGCCAGGGTTCACCGGTTATATGGGTTTGACTGATATCGGTAAACCACAAAAAGGCGAAACCTTAGTCGTAGCAGCAGCAACTGGACCTGTAGGCGCCACTGTCGGTCAAGTGGGCAACCAGTATGGTCTGCGTACTGTTGGTGTGGCAGGCGGCAAAGAGAAATGCGACTTTGCGGTCAATGAACTGGGCTTTGATGTCTGTATCGACCACAAAGCTGATGACTTTGCTGAGCAGTTAAAAGCAGCATGTCCAGATGGTATTGACATCTACTATGAAAACGTTGGCGGCAAAGTATTTGATGCAGTGATGCCATTACTTAACGACCACGCTCGTATTCCAGTATGTGGTCTGGTATCACAGTACAATGCGACTGATTTGCCTGATGGCAAAGATCGCCTAGGTATGCTGATGGGTCTTATCTTAAGTCAGCGCCTAACGGTCAGAGGTTTCATTATTTTTGAAGAGTACGGCGACCACTTCCCAGAGTTCTTAGAAACCATGAGCAAATGGGTAGAGTCAGGTGAAGTAAAAACCAAAGAGCACATTACTAATGGTCTAGATAATGCCCCAAATGCATTTGTCAGCATGTTAAATGGTGATAACTTTGGTAAAACCGTAATCAAAGTATCTGATGTTAAATAGTTACTAGTTACACATTCACTAGTTAAGTAGCCACTAACAATTAACAGTCGTTATGAATAACTACTTAACAACATAAATTGCTAATATTACTACTGAAAGTTGCTCACAAAGCAGGAATAATGCTAACAGTCATTATTTGCATTCAGGCTAATCAAGTAAAAATAGCTAATGATGCAACATAAAACTTATGACTGTTGGCTATTATGATTGCTGTCTGCATAGACACTAACAGATAAATAATAAACAAGGATAATTATGAATATTTTAATGGTACTAACTTCTCATGACCGTTTAGGTGATACTGGTAAGAAAACCGGTTTCTGGCTAGAAGAATTTGCTGCTCCTTACTATGCTTTTCTAGATGCTGGTGTCAATGTAACTCTAGCCTCTCCAGCAGGCGGCCAACCACCACTAGATCCTAGTAGTGACACAGAAGACACGCAAACCAAAGATACGACTCGTTTTAAAGATGATAAAGACGCTCAAGAGCATCTGGCTAATACCAAAAAACTTGCTGACATGAATGCTGAAGATTTTGATTCAGTATTTTATCCTGGTGGTCATGGCCCATTGTGGGACTTGGCAGTAGATAAAGACTCTATCAACCTGATCGAGAGTTTCTTTAAGCAAGATAAGCCTGTTGCTTTTGTTTGTCATTCTCCTGCAGCGCTTAAAAATGTAAAAGTTGACGGCGAGTACTTGGTAAAAGGTAAAAAAGTGACTGGTTTTACTAACTCTGAAGAAGACGCAGTTGGCCTAACAGATGTGGTACCGTTCTTGGTAGAAGATGCACTGAAGGCCAATGGCGGCAACTACGAAAAAGCAGCTGATTGGGAATCATTTGTTGTTGAAGATGGTTTACTGGTCACAGGTCAAAACCCTGCCTCATCAGAAGAAGCTGCTAAGCGTCTAATGGCGAAGCTTAAAGGTTAGTCAAACCCACTACGCAACAAGGTCGATACCATGATTCGCTTACATCATCTTAATCAATCACGCTCATTACGTACGCTATGGCTCTTAGAAGAGCTAGGCGTTGCTTATGAAGTGGTTAGTCATCAGCGCGATGCCAAGACTCATTTGGCACCATATTCTCTAAAGGCTGTACATCCCCTCGGTAAGTCTCCGGTTATCGAAATGGATGGACAGGTTTATGCTGAATCAGGTGCTATCACTGAGCTGTTGATTGAACGATTTGCGCCAGAGCGTCTGCGTCCTGATACAGATAGCTCAGACTATGGCTATTATCTTCAGTGGATTGATTTTGCAGAAAGCTCGCTTATGTTGCCATTAATGCTTGAGTTATTTACTAACAAAGCAGGTATCAATGATAATGAGTTTTTGAACGGTTATATCGAGACAGAAAAAACCAGATTGTTTAAGTATCTGGATACCTCAGTTGAAGGCAAATCGTTTATCGTTGGTGATAAGCTAAGCGGTGCTGACTTTATGCTATCGTTCGACTTGATTATTCTTGCTAAGCGTCAGAAACTTGACGCCTACCCGCATATCAAGCAGTATGCTGAAAAGCTGGCTAGTCTTGGTAGCTATCAGCGTGCGATGCAGCTAGAAGCGAAATATGATGAATCGAACTAGTATTTGGTATTAACTGATACTATGTACCAGTTGATCGAACAATTATTCGATACACAAAAACAGCTCTGTATAGAGCTGTTTTTTATACGTATAGCACTTTTTGCCTGTTGTACCACTCGTCATATTGCATAAGACACTATTATATTTTTATTCAGCAGTGTCAATAAGTTACGCGGTGATGACAAAAGCGCTGTAGAGGTTATGATAAAATGCGCTCTGCATTTCTTGGGCTATCTTTCCAGTTTGACCAGTATTTCCATTAGTAACTTCCTTACTTTCTAAGCTATGAACTTTCATCGTACTGACCTAATTTTGTGTCTGGAATCTGTTCTATGCCATTCTATTTACTTATACAGATTACGGTACGTCCATGAGTAATGAATATCAGTTTAAGCCCCATGAACAACCGATAATGGTGGGCTCTCCTGCCAACCCTGATCATCCTGCACGCCGCAAATTATTTTACTTACTGATTGGCATTTTCGTTGGTCTCACTGCCAGCTTCCAAAACGGTCTACTCGTCGCAAACCTTACTCAGATTCAGGGCCAACTGGGCTTAACGCCAGCTGAAGGTGGTTGGATATCTGTCAGTTACAACATGACCAACGCCTGTATCACCGTTCTGCTATATAAAATTCGCCAACAATTTGGCATGTCACTCTTCAGTAAAGTCACCTTATTCTTTTTATTAGCTGCCACAAGTTTACAGTGGCTGATCAGTAGTCGTCTATTAGACACACCTAATATTAGAATTGAACCCTATTACCTAGAGATTGTTGCAAGGGGACTCAGCGGTATGGTCGCAAGTGGCATGACCATATTAGGGTTATTCTATTGTCTACAAGGTATGCCAACCGTCAAGCGTACTAGTGGTTTGATACTGGGTTTTGGCTTGGTGCAGTTTGGTATTCCATTATCACGGATTATCTCGCCCTACCTCACTATCGATGGTCAGCTTGAAAATTTATTTTTATTTCAACTTGGCTTAGCACTGATTTGTTTTGGGCTGATTAATATATTAGAGCTACCACCAGGCAACACAGAAAAGGTATTTGAGAAACTCGATTTTTTAAGCTTTGCTTTTTTTGCGAGCGGTTTGGCTGCACTGGCGGTTATTTTGGTGCAAGGTAGGGTTTTATGGTGGACAACGCCTTGGCTCGTCTATCCACTGATGATTGCTATCGTTGGGATTAGCATCGCTCTATGGACTGAAACCCACCGAAAAAACCCGATGTTACAAGTCCGCTGGATGCGTAGTCGCAATATTATTGCCTTTATGACTACTGGTGCAGTCATGCGGATTTTGCTATCTGAACAAAATGTTGGTGCTGCAGGTCTACTTGCCAATTTGGGTTACGGCAACGATCAGTTAGTTACTTTTTATGCTGTCATAGTGGCTGCTAGTGTGTTGGCTTTGGTGATTAGTATTTTTAGTACCAATCCGATGGATTTGCGCCGTCCCGTTATTTTTGCAGTGGCACTGATTGCCTTAGGTTCTTGGATGGACGTCGGAGTGTCTATTAATTCCGCTCCTTACATGTTTTATATTAGCCAATTTTTGATTGCATTTGCCGCAGTGTATTTCATGGGACCTTTGGTTTTTGAAGGATTTTTGCGAGCTATTGCCAGTGGCCCTGCTTATATTATTAGTTTTTCGGTTATCTTTGGTATCTCCCAAACGGTTGGTGGATTGGCAGGTGCAGCCGCCATTCAAGCATTTACGACCATTCGTACGCAAGTACATTATGCAGATATGGTCGGCTCATTGAATTTGGGTGACCCTGCATTCAGCGCTCAAATTGCTGGTACTCGTAATGTGTTGTCAAACCAAACGACGGACGTCGCCCAAGCGAATGTGGCTGCAATGAGCCAAGTGTTGCAGGGGATTCAGCGCCAAGCAACTGTCTCCGCTTATAGCGATTTGTTTTTTTTGATGGCCAGTTTTGCGACTTTCGTTACGATCATTTTATTGATCAATTATTTTTATAACCGTTACCACAAGCGCAATCCATTGGCTAAAGAGCTTGCGGTCATTGCAAAAATGCGTGAACAGAAATAACTTAGCTTATTATATTAATAATGTTTCACCCCATTTGTTTATAGCCAGTCCATTTGAATATTTATTGAAAACTTAGGAGTACGTCGTGAGCCAAGAAAAACCAAATGAGCTTAATCAAACACCTCAGACGTCAACTGGCGCTCCAGCAACAGACACACCTATAGCGTTCGCCACAAGTAAAGAAGAGTCTGCTGTAACTTCTTCGGAATCAGCAACTGAGACAACAGAAGGCGATATAAAAAACAGTTCAGACAGCAATGAAACACCGATGCCACCAAAAGAGCCAATACCAGATACTACTCGCTGGTCGCCCAAAAAAAAATCCTATTTGAATTTAGGTTTGTTAGTCATATTGATTGTTATTGGTGTGGCATTGATTTTGTATGCATGGAGGCTTCCACCATTTACCCCAACGGTACAACAAACCAATAATGCTTTTGTCAAAGGTCAGACGACTATCATTAGCCCGCAAGTTTCTGGCTATGTCACCAAAGTAGCGGTGCAAGACTTCGCCAATGTAAAAGCGGGCGACCTACTTATAAAAATAGATGATCGAACCTTTCAGCAGCAGCTTGAACAAGCGCAAGCGAATACAGAGGTGGCAGTCACTAACCGCTCTACTAATGAACAAGACACGCAAACCAGCCAAGCACAAATCGAAGCACGTAGAGCTGATTTATATAGTGCCAAAATCAACGTAGAAAGCGCGCGTGAAGATGTAAATCGCTATCAAGGTTTAGATGCTATGGGTGCAGTATCAAAAGCAGAAGTTGCTCATATCAAGGCGCAATTGGCTCAAGCACGAGCAGGTGTACAGCAAGCAGAAGCCAATTTGCAAGCCGCCCAAGAGAACCGTGAAAAGACTAGCGGTAGTCGCTCATCGCTGGACGCAAATATTAAAAATGCTGAGGCAGGCGTCAAGCAAGCGCAAATCAATCTAGACAATACTATTATCACTGCACCTGAATCTGGCCAGCTAAGCCAAGTCAGTGTCAAAGAAGGTCAGTATGTCAGCGCTGGTACGCAGCTCATGTACATCGTGCCAAAAGGCATTTGGATTATTGCAAACTTTAAGGAAACCCAAATAGCCAATATGGCAGTCGGCGAGCCTGCAACCATCCATGTCGATGCGCTTGGCGGTGCTAAATTTACAGGTCATGTGAGTAATATCTCGCCAGCGACTGGTAGCGAGTTTAGTGCTGCTGCTGCCAACCCTGCGACAGGCAACTACATAAAAATTGCGCAACGTATCCCTGTACGCATCGACCTAGACCAAAACCAGCCTGAACTGGCACGATTACGTCCTGGCATGTCAGTCTCAGTGGATGTCGATACTGATATTGAGTAAAAATTTAAATAAGAAATAATACCCAATAAAGTAAACAGCTAACGTAAAAAAGCCACTCTAGATACCAAAAAAATGGGATTTAGAGCGGCTTTCTAGTTTTGTATCATCTATAACTTCAAACTATAAAAACTATGGTAATAAACGCTTGGTTGTCCAGCTTGTATGGTCTTCATTGCGTTCACTGTCGTCGCTACTACTCTGCGTATATGCAATTCGGTCATGCATCCGATTGGCGCGACCTTGCCAAAACTCAATGCTTTCAACCGTAATCTCATACCCACCCCAGAACTCTGGCGTTGGCACGGTAGCACTGTCAGGATGTGCATTTTGCAGCTGTTCAAACGTTTGCTCCATGACTTCACGATTGGCCACTTCCCCACTTTGCGGTTGACTGACCCAAGCCCCTACTTGGCTATCATGGGGACGTTTTTGAAAGTAAGCAGCTGACTTATCAGGATCAATCTTCGCGATACTACCGCTGATACGAACTTGACGCTCAAGCTCATGCCAAAAGAATAATGCTTCGGCATTAGGATTTTCTGCTATATCCTGCCCTTTTGCACTTTCATAATTGGTATAAAAGATGATACCTGTCTCAGTAATCTCACGTAGCAACACAATGCGGACGCTAGGCTTATTGTCTGCGCCACATGTCGCTAAACTCATTGCATAAGGCTCTTGTACTTTTTGTGCTAATGCCTCATTCATCCAAGCTTTGAAAAGCTCAAATGGTAACGTTGGTACTGACTGTTGGTCAAGCTCACCTTTCTCATATGAGAGGCGTTGGTCGGTAAAATCCATGCTCATGGCAGTTCCTTATTTGAACACTATAATGTTGTTATTGTAAATACCAGTTATTGTCTGAAATCATATTAGCCTAGTACCGACTTGATAAGATCAGCTAAGTCGTTAGCCATAACATCGCACTCTATTTCATCATCTGATTCCACCATCACGCGAATCATAGGCTCTGTGCCTGACTGACGTATCAACAGACGACCTCGACCCTCGAGCGTTGCCTGTGCTTTATCAAAAGCAGCAACCAACTCTTCATGTTTGAATGGATCTTGCATTTGAGATAAGCGCACATTGACTAGCTTTTGCGGTAACACTTCAAAACCTTCAACAAGCTCACTTAGTGCACGTTCTCTAGCTTGCATGACTGCCAGTACTTGCAAACCAGCGATGATAGCGTCCCCCGTGCGACTTTTGTCTAAGCAGAGAATATGACCAGATGGCTCACCGCCCAATATCCAACCATTAGCTTCTAAATCCTGCATCACATAACGGTCACCTACCTTTGCGCGAGCAAACTGAATGTCCGCATCTTTTAGAGCCAGCTCTAACCCCATGTTACTCATGAGCGTACCTACGATGCCTTCGGCTTTGGTTTTACCTTGGGTAGCAAGCACATATAAGATACCATCGCCATCGACTAGCTTACCCGTCTCATCAACCATTACGATACGATCGCCATCACCATCTAGTGCAATACCGACATCTGCTTCATGCTCAAGCACAGCCTTTTGTAAGCTTTCAGGATGAGTAGAGCCACAGTCGGCATTAATATTGATACCGTCCGGCGTGTTATTGATGGCAATAACATTGGCCCCTAGCTCACGCATGACTCTAGGTGCGACGCTATAACCTGCACCATTGGCGCAATCTACCACTACTGTCAGATGACTGAGGTCATACTGATAAGGGAAGCTACCTTTGCAAAATTCAATATAGCGACCTTTTGCGTCATCGATGCGATTGTTTTTACCCAGATGTGCAGGATCAAGAATAGGCATTATAGCAACGTCATTACTAGCATCATTCATAATTGCCGTCAATTTATCGTTGATTGCAGCCTGCATCTCATCACTTATTTTTTTGCCGTCGCCTGAGAAAAACTTGATACCATTATCATAATAAGGATTGTGCGAGGCGGAGATAACCACACCAGCATCTGCATTAAAGCTACGAGTTAAATGCGCAATCGCTGGAGTTGGTAATGGGCCAAGCATATAAACGTCAACACCAGCCGCATTAAAACCTGCTTGTAATGCTCCTTCTATCACATAGCCTGACAAACGCGTATCTTTACCAATCACCACACTTGGCTTACGCGTAGAATTTTCATTTTTTTCTATGAGAACGAGCCCTGTTACATAGCCTAATTTCAAAATAAAGTCAGGTGTGATTGGTAATTCGCCAAATTTACCACGTATCCCATCAGTGCCGAAATAGCTCATTATGTGCTCCTCAAGTCAAAAAAAATAAAAGGCCAAACGTATACGCAGGCAATACTGTTGTTATAATAATCTGCTTCTGTATTCTACAAAAAAAACAGCCAACAATAACAGAGCATTGTTGGCTGTTTGTATCTTAAGCTCGCTGCAGCCTTACGTCTCAGCTAACACAAATAAGATGCAAATCTATAAAAGAAAGGTATTTCACTAAACGATCTAGTTTACTCGATAGTTTGGTGCTTCTTTAGTGATTTGCACATCATGGACGTGAGATTCTTTCATACCTGCTGAAGTTACTTTGATAAACTGTGGCTTAGTACGCATGTCTTCGATAGTTGCAGAACCTGTATAACCCATTGATGAACGTAATCCACCAACCAACTGATTAACGATACCAGCAACTGGGCCTTTATAAGGTACACGACCTTCGATACCTTCTGGCACTAGCTTCTCTACGCCGTCTTTTGCATCTTGGAAGTAGCGATCTGAAGAACCATTTGATCCTGACATCGCACCCAAGCTACCCATACCGCGATAAGCTTTATAGTAGCGACCTTGGAACAGTTCAACTTCACCTGGCGCTTCTTCAGTACCAGCCATGAGTGAACCAACCATGATACATGATGCACCAGCAGCAATTGCTTTTGCCATATCACCTGAGAAACGAATACCACCATCAGCAATCAATGGAATACTGTCTTTCAAAGCGCTAGCGACATTATCAATTGCTGAGATTTGTGGTACACCGATACCTGCGATAATACGAGTGGTACAGATAGAACCAGGGCCGATACCAACTTTTACTGCATCAGCACCTGCATCACGTAAAGCAATTGCAGCCTCACCTGTTGCAATGTTACCACCGATTACTTGTACGTGCGGGTAGTTCTCTTTAATCCAAGAAACTTTGTCAATCACGCCTTTTGAGTGACCGTGTGCCGTATCAACGACGATAACGTCAACGTCAGCAGCAATCAATGCTTCAACGCGTGCTTGTGTGTCTGCGCCAGTACCTACAGCAGCACCAACACGCAAACGACCTTGCTCATCTTTACAAGCATTTGGATTGTTTTCAGCTTTGGCAAAGTCATTAACCGTAATCAAACCACGCAGACGGAAATTGTCATCAATAACGATAACTTTTTCGATGCGGTGCTCATGCAGCAATCTTTTGATGTTCTCGTTGCTTTCACCTTCGTGTACAGTGACTAGCTGCTCTTTTGGCGTCATAATCTGACTAACTGGCAACGACAGATTGGTTTCAAAGCGCCAATCTCTATGAGTAACAATACCCACAACATTATCTGTGCCTTTTTCGACCACAGGCACACCTGAGATATTGTTGTCTTGCGTCAAACGCAGCAACTCACCAATCGTCATCTCTGGATGTACAGTGATAGGATCAACTACAGTACCCGCTTCAAACTTTTTGACGCGGCGTACTTGTGTGGCCTGCTTTTCGATGTCCATGCTCTTATGCAAAATACCCATGCCACCAAGCTGTGCCATAGTAATAGCCATTTCAGACTCAGTCACAGTATCCATCGCCGCAGAGATTAGCGGAAGATTAAGTGTGATGTTTTTAGTCAAACGAGTAGACAGATCAGCAGTTTTTGGCAGAACTTCAGAATAGGCTGGTAATAATAAAACGTCATCAAAGGTTAAGGCTTCATCGACAATTCGCAACATACAGACCCCTAGTGGTGGTTATTTTGATGGGTAGGAGCTCAGGGTAAAACGGATTAATCATTACAACTGCATCCACAGTGCTGACTTATCGCTACCACTCAGTTATCCTATAAAAATAACGCCACATTATAACAAATAAGCGCCTCGCTGACACACTATATTTGTCAGATTATTTTTCACAAATCAGTCTTTATCGATAGCCGTCCTATCTCAAACCATAAATAACTCAGTTTTGAAGCTTGCAAAGCACATAGTTGTTTCTGACTTCTATTCACCTTTCGTCAAAGTAAAACGCTCGGTGGGCAAATATTTGTTTTGCTGCGTATACAGATAACCAAGCATTTGCTCTCGTATTTCACAGGCCAGCGTCCATGCCTCTATAGGCCCAATTGATGAAACAGCACCGCGTAGTTGAATGGTATTTTCAGTCACATCAACCACATACATTTCAGGTTCTGTTTTGTTATCCCAAAGCTCATTCTCTTTAACCATCGATGTAAACTTCTCTCGAATAGCGTCAATATCTGCACCATAATCAATATACAAAAATACAGGACAGGTTTGATGTACTTCTGTATGCGACCAGTTTTCGACCTTTTCAGTAATCAGTTCGCGCATCGGCACGATTAATCGACGTTCATCCCATGTTTTTAAAACAGCGTAAGTGTAACGCAGGTCTTCAACCGTACTAAAATTGCCATCCATTATCACGCTATCGCCAATCCGCACTGGCTGCGTCACTGCCACCTGTACCCCAGCGATGATGTTGCCCAATATTGGCTGGGCAGCGATACCTATCACCACACCAGCAATACCAGCTGAGGTCAATAAGGTCTTGCCCAGACCTTCCATGTTGGCAAACTCACTAAGGCCTATCCAAAAACTTCCCAAAATCATTACAAAGATAAAAACCCGGCGAAATATCGATACGTAAGTACGGCGACGGCGCTCTTTATCAAAATGCTCTGCAGCCAAATTCTCAATCTGCATGTCTTGATAGCGATTAGCAAAAAAGTTAATAATGCGAATACCTAACCACATGGTACTAAATACCAACCCAATCCAGATAAGTGGACGAGTAGATGAGGCGACGGCATCTAAATAAGGAAAACCGCCTGAAACCAGAGCAAATACAAGTGAGAAACTGATTGTAAAGGTCAATGGCACCGTTAGCTTACTGATCAAATCTGCAACGCCATTAGTGCTACCAACATACATACTATATTTTTCATCATCGACATAATGGTTGATGATTTTTTCAGTACCTTTACTGAGTAGCCAGCCCACACCCATGGTCAGCAAGAAAAATACGATAAGCGCTGAGAATTCCCATAGCGCAATCCCGAAAATATCTAGCTTTAACCAAGTGGGCAAATAACGTTCGAACTCAGCTGGGTGATACTGCTCATAGAGATTATCAATATTGCCTACTGTCTGCGCCGAAAACACCCATATAGGAGCGCCTTCCCCTACTCGTACTCGCTGCAAATAAATAGGAACGCGGCGCTCTCGATAATCGATAGAGCCGAGTTGGATAGATCGTCTGGCGATACCCATTACACTACTGTTATTACCAAGTGGTGGTTCAATCAAGCCATCAGGACGATCTGGCATATCGTCGAATACATACAACTCTCTTTCAGATAGTAAAAAATCCAAACGCTTTGTGAGATCAAGCGCACGGCTGCGCTGGCTTTTCTCATCAATCAAGTTCATGTTTAGCGCATAAGCCGCCAAATCATACTGCTGCTTCATTAATGCTGACTGAAAAAACTCTAAGGCTGCAAGCGGCGTTTCTAAGTTAGGTGGCTCTGATAAAGGCGGCAATCCAGCATTCAGTTTATCAACTATATAGTAGCTCTCGCTGTATTCTCCGGTCAGTGCCGTATCGCCTTGTAGTCTACCTGCCTGCTCTACTACGTTACGCTCAGTAGGATCAAATACCTCTTCAGTAATACCAGAAATGCTGATATTTTCATCTTTAATCGTATTGACTTGCTGAGCCGCATATTCAGCAAAGTTATCGGGCTTACTAGGCGTTTGTTTTTCTGGCTCATTCGCACTCTCTCCACTCTCACCATTTGCTGCACTGGCCGCATTAGCAGGTGCGTAGACCATACTCATAGTCACAATAAGAAAACCCATTACTACTTGTAGCATTTGACTTTTAAAACGATTTTTCTTTATATTTAATCGATGATTATCATCTGAGCGCACAATGGCACAATGATTGTCCATAAGGTTGTCTTTAAGAGTGTTCATGTTTTCAAAACCATCAGTCTACAAGAGGAAAGTACAAAAAATATAACTACACTGCTTTAACCTAATTCAGTAAACAAAAAAAAGCCAGCCTGAAGCTGACTTAATTTATTATGAGATTTGTAGCCGTCATACCTATAATCGATAAATAGTCGATAAAAATTATCTTAAGCGCGGCGCCATGTTGTGCCAGCACGGCTGTCTTCTAACTCAATGCCAGCAGCTTTTAGTTGCTCACGTATTTCATCAGCACGGGCAAAGTTTTTATTGGCTTTCGCATCTCCACGTTCAATGATTAAATTATCAATAACGGCATCCGTCAGACCGTCTTCTGTTTGCTCACCCACTACTGCTTGCAAAAACTGCTGCACTGGCTGCTGTAAAATGTTTAATACCTGCGCTAATGCTTTTAGCTGCTGTGCCAATTGCCATGCGGTATCGACGTCTTCTGCTTTAATCGCTTTATTGATATCACGAGCCAATCCAAATAGTACGCTGATAGCCGTCGAGCTATTGAAGTCATCATTCATTGCTTTAATGAAGTCTTGTCCAGCTGTACTGTTGTAAGCTTCAACCACTAAGTCTTCATCAATTACGATTGACTGTCCTTTTTGCTGCTCAGCCAATTTCAACGCATTGTATAATCTACTTAAGCTATTATGCGCTTCATCTAACGCACTGTCAGAGAAATTGACTTGACTGCGATAATGGCTCGACAATAAGAAGAAACGCACTGTCTCAGGCAAATACTTTGCCATGACATCGCGAATGGTAAAAAAGTTACCCAATGACTTAGACATTTTTTCGCCATCGACATTGATAAAACCAACATGCATCCAGTTGCGTGCATACTCACAACCAGTCGCCGCTTCAGACTGCGCGATTTCGTTTTCATGATGCGGGAACTGTAAGTCATGACCACCGCCATGAATATCAAAGGTACTACCTAAGCACTTAGTCGACATCGCTGAGCATTCAATATGCCAACCTGGTCGCCCTTGCCCCCATGGAGATGCCCACTGCGGCTCATCAGGTTTTGCGGCTTTCCATAGTACAAAGTCAAATGGGTTGCGCTTATCATTCTCGACCTCAACTCGCGAGCCTGCCTGCATATCGTCTAGATTGCGCTTAGATAGTTTTCCATAACCGTCAAAGCTATCAACAGCATAGTAAACATCACCGTTGTCGCCTGCGTACGCATAGTTGCCAGTGACTAACGTCTCAATCATGTCCTGCATGTCGTCGATATGGTCAGTTGCGCGTGGCTCAGCATTTGGCATCTCGCAACCAAGCGCAGTCGCGTCTTCATGCATCGCTTCAATAAAGCGCTGCGTCAATGTAGCAATCTCTTCACCATTTTCAGTGGCACGAGCAATGATCTTATCATCAATATCAGTGATATTACGTACGTAGTTCACGTCATAACCCAAGCGTGCCAACCAACGATTGGCCATATCAAAGCCGACCATTACTCGCGCATGACCAATATGACAATAGTCATAAACGGTCATGCCGCACACATACATACCAACCTGCCCTGCTTTGAGTGGTACAAATTGACGCTTGCTGCCAGTCAATGAATCATAAATGGCAAGTTGTGACATCGCATCTGCAAGTGGTGTGGTCATAGTAAAAAAGCCTTGTAACGTAAATAAAATAGAAAAATGTGAAAACTCAGTCGCCGTGTATGAATACGCCATACCGAAGACTGTGACTATAAATCAAAAAATAAAGAATTCAGACTAGAAATATCGTGATATAAAACGTAACCCATTATCTTAGCGAAAACAGGCATAAAATACTACAATGAGCGTGCAACTAACGCTATTCAATCATAAAAAACGTTGAGGATGTAAAGATGGGCAATCGTTTGAGTAAGATATACACACGTACTGGAGATGACGGTAGCACTGGTATGGCTGATGGCAGCCGCCTTAGTAAAGCGGACAATCTATTTAGTGTCATGGGTGACGTCGATGAGCTCAACTCACACATTGGCCTAGTACGCGCGCAATTAAAGCATAATAAAGGGCAATCTATAGATAAAGAGTTTTCTGAAGCCTTGGTCATCATTCAACACTTGCTATTCAATATAGGCGGCGAGCTTGCCATGCCAGAGTATGAAGGAGTTAATACCACTCATATTGAATGGTTAGAGCAGCAAATAGATATGATGAACACTGCATTGCCGCCGCTAAAAGACTTTATTTTGCCGACAGGTTCTATACTAGTGAGTCAATTACACGTAGCCCGTAGTGTGTGTCGCCGTGCTGAACGCCAAGCCGTATCATTGAAACAACAACGTCCAGACGCGATTCGTCATACAGCAGTGAGCTTTATTAATCGCTTATCTGATTGGTTGTTTGTCGCTGCACGTTTTTGTACGGATCCAGAAAAAGTCTCTGAAGTGTTATGGGACAGTCAAGCATTGAAAACGTTCACTGACAATCAATAACATCCTTGATTCGTTATAGTTTTTAACCAAACAAACTAAATATAGTCAATTCACTATGTTTATTATTAATCAGTATAAACGTACAAAAAAAACCTGCAACATTACTGTTGCAGGTTTTTTTATTCAACGATAGTAATTAGTTCTACTAGTTAATTGCTATTGCTTATCACAATGACAAATTAATAAGTAGCACTCTCATCTTCAATGATAACCATATCGATAGTTTCATCTTTAGGTACTACTTTTGGTGTGGCAGGCTTGCTAGGCTCAGCTGCTGCTTGGTTATTTTCAGACGAACTGCTCTGATTTTCAGCAGGCTTATTGATAGTTGGCGGCGGCGTAGGTTCAATCGGACGAATCGGCTCAACTGGCGTTACAGTTCTTGGCTGACGGGTTGGTGCTGTTTGAGTATTATCATTGTTCTGTTGTGCTGCGCGGCGCTCAGCAGCACGCTGTTCATCCATTGCAGCCTTAAATACAGAACCTGCCATCACGTCTGCAACGACAGTAAGCAAAGCAGGTTGACCCGCAATGCGCGTACGCACTTGACCGCCTTGAGTTCCAACGATGTACGTGAAAGCGTCATCAACAAGCATGTTGTTATTGATGCGAATGTTGTCTTGCGCTAGACGCGATTGTAAGCTTGGCTGGTTATTTGCGGCTTGTACCTGACTGGCTTGATACAAATCTTCGCTTGGTAACGTCATACTAATACTGGCTTGACAGGTGGTCATACCGTTGTCATTGGCTTGTTGTAAGATAGCAGCGTTTTGGATGTCGATGACAACGCCATCTATTTTTTCGCTGACCACACCATTTGCTAAACTGATTTCAGCATCATTTGCATAGTTGGCAGCCAATGACTGTGCTTGTTGATTGAGCGTGTTTTTTAGAGCTGACTTGAGACGATCTTGTACCATAGGGTCATCACAAGTAACTGCAGGCGAAACGCTATTTTCAGCATCGACAGTCTCTTGTTCTGTTAGCTCTGCCTGCTCAGTAGTATCTTCTTTATCTGAGCGGTCACAGCCTGCAAGCGCCAAACCACATACCAACCCAATCCCAGCGACTTTATGCCACTTGCTCAAACTTATACTTGCTACGCTCATACTAACTCTACTCCCAATTTACAGGTTCTTACCGCCACTAACTGACAATGTTCAATATTTAAATCGCAACGCTAGCTGCTATAGACATAAAAACCACATCATTATACGGTGTTTACATCAAATGGCCATTATTGTAGCCCATGCACACACAAATAGAGCCCCTCATTGTGGAAAAAACCTGCGTTTGGTTGCAAAAACATAACAAACATTGGTAGGTTTGGTTCTAAATGGTCATATTTAAAAAATTACAAATTGCTTTACAGTTTTCATTAGACGTTACTAATATGACTCTATATTATTGGGCATAAAAAAACATCAGTAGATGGTGCATATGATAAATTTTAGAGATACGTTGTTACTGGGTCACCGAGGTGCGCGCGGTGAGGCATTAGAAAACACTTTTTCAGGCTTTCAGCATTCTCAAAACCTTAAGAAAAAAGGCTTGGCAGGCGTAGAGTTTGATATACAGCTAAATGCGGACGGTCACTTAATCGTATTTCATGACGACGATCTAGAGCGGATGTGCGGTCGACAATCGCGTCTTGATCAGTTAAAACTGACAGAAATTCAATGCCAGTTGCAGTTTGGTCAACCTATCATGACGCTCGCAAGCATTGCGCCTGCGCTCAGTGGATTTAATGTTATTGAGCTTGAGATTAAAACGCATAGCCGTACCAATTATGCAATACTGATCAGAGCACTTCAGCAGGCATTCATTGATACACCTCTCACTAGACTACCCGTTGTATTAACGAGCTTCGATGTAGAGCTACATAACCGCTTACAACGTCACAGACTACTATCTCGTATGCCTCGTGGGCTGCTTATTCGAACTCCACAAGCATTAGCAAACGCTACTAATACAGCGTTGCAACTTGGCTGTATTCAGTTGGGTATCTATCATCCTCTTTTAACACAAGCCGTTATCAAACATAGTCATCGTTATGGATTACCAGTAAGTGCTTGGACGGTTAATGATATTCCTACCATTAAGCAGCTTATAAAATGGGAGACCGACGTTATCATTACAGATTTTCCCAGCCATTTGCTTTTGCCTTGAGCCATCTATCCGTAGTTTTTTGATATTTAATCGTTTTTTCGATAACCCTACTCTTTCCTACATATTTATTTTCTTTGTTACACTTTTCCTTCATGCCTGATAAGTCACTCGTATTTTTGACCGATACATTCTATAATCCATACAAGTTATTGTTATTTAGCAATATTTTTATAGTGTATAAGTGTTCACTTTATACGCTTTTTAAGGTACTATGGAGACTTAAATTAATACCGTTAGGGATATTATATGATTGCAAAAAAAGCACTTGGCTTACCGCTTAAAGGCTTACGTTTCGCTATCAAATCTGGCGACACAATCGTGAAGACTGTCAGCACTCAAGTAACGCGTTTTAAGACTCGTTTTGATGAGAAAAAAGCGCAAATGGCTCTTGATGAGCAGCCTGTTGCAAAACGCAATTATGCTAAAGCTTCTGAGCAAGCAGATCTTTCTACGAAAGAGCAAAGCATTGATATGCGTGAGTTTGAGTTTACCAAAGCACCGATTAACTGGATTCCAGCGACTATTTTGGTAGCGACACCAATTGCTGCTGCTATCATTACACCATGGTACTTATTCACTCATGAAGTAAGCGCACCCGTATGGGGCGTATTTGGTGCCTTTATGGTATGGACTGGTATGAGCATTACAGCAGGCTATCATCGCTTGCTTGCACACCGTGCGTACAAAACTCATCCAATCGTAAGAAATTTTTTGTTGTTAGGTTCTACCTTAGCGGTACAGGGCTCTGCGTTTGACTGGGTTTCAGGCCACCGTGTCCATCATCGTCATGTAGATGATCGTTTGGATGATCCGTATTCAGCGAAACGCGGATTTTGGTTCAGTCATATTGGTTGGATGCTACGTAACTACCCTAGCGGCAAGTTCGATTACAAAAATATTCCCGACTTGACTAAAGATAGAGTCTTACAGATTCAGCACAAGTACTATGGCCTGTGGGTCGTTGCTATGAACGTTGGTATGGTTGCCGCTATTGGTTGGTTGATTGGTGATATCTGGGGCACATTAGTTATTGCAGGCTTGTTGCGCTTAGTACTGACGCATCATTTTACGTTCTTTATCAATTCATTATGCCATATGCTTGGTACTCGCCCTTATACTGATACCAATACGGCCCGTGACAACTTCTTTTTGGCTATCTTTACATGGGGTGAGGGTTATCATAACTACCATCACTTCTTCCAATACGATTATCGTAACGGTGTAAAATGGTGGCAATATGATCCAACCAAATGGTTGATTGCTGGTCTATCAAAAATTGGTCTGGCTTCTGAGCTGCGTACAGTGGATGATACAACTATCAAACATGCAGAAGTACAAATGCAGTTTAAGAAAGCTCAGCAGCAAATCGATACAGCAACAGTAGGTGGCATTGATATTCCTCATGCAATGAAGAGCTTCCAAGATCGTATTAAGTTTGAATATGATGCTTTTACACAAACTGTTGAAGAATGGCAGGCGCTTAAAGCCAAAACTATCGAGCTTAAAAAGACAGAGTTTGCCGATCGTTTGCATGAAGCTGATGACAAGCTAAAGCACGACTATGCCAAGATTGAGCAAAAAATTCTTGAGCATAACAGCAACTTAAAGACTGCTTTCCGTTCTATTGGCGCAAGTGAAAAAGCTGCTTAATCAATCTTTGATTCACTTTATAATTTTGAAGCTTCTCCATCCCCTTATCTGTCCTAGGTAGGGGGATTTTTTTGCTCATAATTTCTCGCTTGTGTCATTACGGCGACTTCTAATGACTTTATTATTATAGTAAATGATATAAATATATAGAACAATGCATTGTCATCTCTAATCTAAGAACCGTGGCAATCTGGTCTTTCAAATTCAACCTGTCAGAGACCGATAACTCCATTTTTAGTCAGATATTACAAGAGATGGACAGAGTGCAACGATGCCATATGAGAGCTGTGCTATAGTGACATTCTCACTTCTATATTTTAATGGAAACGGCCTGTATGCGTTATCAGAACACTTATGTCAACCTAGACACACGCCTTTATCATGAGCAGCCACCTACGCCACTGGACAACCCTCGTGCTGGTCACTTCAATACTCAAGTTGCTCAGCAATTAGGCTGGGCAAATGATGATGAGTTGATGACTAATTGGGTTGAGATATTAGGTGGTCAATACGTGCCAACTGACTTTAAACCGCTATCGATGGCCTATGCTGGTCACCAATTTGGACAATGGGCTGGGCAGTTAGGCGACGGTCGCGGTCTACTGATGGCACAAGTACTCGACAACGATGGACAGCCACAAGACTTGCATCTCAAAGGCGCTGGCTTGACGCCCTACTCACGCATGGGTGATGGGCGCGCAGTCTTACGTAGTACCATTCGCGAGTACTTGTGCGGTCATGCATTGACTCAGCTTGGCATCCCCTCATCTAACGCTTTGGGGTTTGTGGTATCTGATACGAGAGTGCGCCGTGAGCGTATTGAAGCAGGTGCAGCGTTAATGCGTGTGGCGGACAGTCATATTCGTCTCGGTCATGTGGAGTGGATTGCTAGCTTTGCACCTGATTTACTCAGTGAATTTACCGATTATATGATTGATACCTATTATCCAGAGTGTCGCGATAATGAGCAACCTGTAGCAGCGTTTTTGACGGCAGTGGTTGAGCGTACCGCCCGCATGATTGCTGATTGGCAATTGATTGGCTTTGCCCATGGTGTGATGAATACAGACAATCTATCTATCACCGGCAGTACGTTGGATTTCGGTCCGTTTGGCTTTATGGAGCGATTCAATCCTGCATGGATTAATAACCACTCTGACCACACTGGTCGCTATGCCTATCAAAACCAGCCTGCTATTGGACATTGGAATCTAAATGTTTGGCTGCCACACTTTATGCGCCTGGAAGGCGTTACTCGTGAGACGCTCGCTAACTGCCTAGCGCCTTATGAAGCAACCTTCATGCAGTACTATCAACAAGGTCTGTGCCGTAAGCTTGGCCTACCGCATCAAAAAGAGAGCCTCAGCTTAGCCTTTGAATGGTTGACGCTATTAGAAGATAACTTGCTCGACTATACCAATAGCTTCCGCGCCCTACTCGGTTTGGTCGCACCAGCAGATCATCCTTATGAGCAAAAGCTACTGACTACCATGACCACTGAATTAAACAGTGATGCACAGCAAGTATGGCAAGACTGGTCAACACGTTATCTTGCCAGCACCGAGCAACTGCCACTTGAGCAAGTAATCAGTGACATGAAGACCAGCAATCTTGTCTATATCCTACGTAATAGTATGGCGCAACGTGCAATTACTGCCGCAGAGCAAGATCAGTTTGAAGAAGTTGATCGAGTGTTTCGCTTACTAGCCAATCCTTATAACGTACAAGATATCGCAGTCGACTTAGATACTAATGCGCCTGCAGCTGATACACCGCAGATGCCTATTAGCTGCTCGTCTTAGCACCTTTCAACTCTGTAATATTTTGAAACATTATGAAATTAAGGTTGATATCTGACCGCATTATTTGGCATTATCAACGAGATAAATAACGAATATCATTTTATTATATTATTCGCATAATTCACTGTTGTTGACTAGGCAGTGAATTATCAATAGTGCTAGAATGAATATTTTAGCCAGTTTGCTTTTTTGACTTGATCTTCGATCGCCGACCATGATTCTGGTGGTCGTGAGTCGTTTAACGTCTTTGTACCTTTTAATTGTTATCATTCAATGATTTTTGGAGGGTTAGACGTTATTTTTTATCACCATTTAATTTATTCCAATTTATTCCAACCATGGCAATTATTATGAATGACGATACCACTTCGAATACGGATAACCTCAGTACAGAAAAAGAGCAGTTTGAACAAGCCGCTCTACATTACCATGAGTTTCCACGCCCAGGTAAAATTTCAGTAACCCCTACTAAGCAGCTAGCCAACCAACGCGATTTAGCACTTGCCTACTCTCCAGGCGTTGCTGTACCTTGTCTTGAGATCCAAAAGGATCCAAAGCTTGCTTCTAAGTACACGGCACGTAACAACTTAGTTGGTGTGATCACTAACGGTACTGCTGTACTGGGTCTGGGTAATATCGGTCCATTGGCGTCAAAACCAGTTATGGAAGGTAAAGGAGTTCTATTCAAGAAGTTTGCAGGTATCGACGTTTTTGATATTGAAATTGCTCAAAATGATCCAGACAAGTTCATCGAAGCGGTTGCTTCACTTGAGCCTACCTTTGGTGGTATCAACCTAGAAGATATCAAAGCACCAGAATGTTTCAAAATTGAGCGTGTACTACGTGAGCGTATGAACATTCCTGTATTCCATGATGACCAACATGGTACGTCAATCATCGTTGCCGCAGCAATGCTAAACGCTTTGTTGATTACTGGCAAAAAAATCGAAGAGATTAAAATTGTTTGTTCAGGTGCAGGTGCAGCAGCTATTTCTTGCTTAGATATCATTTGCGCACTTGGTGTTAATAAGAACAACATCATTGTTTCGGACTCACGCGGTATCATTAGTACTAGTCGTGAAAACCTTGATGAAACCAAACAACGTTATGCTCGTGATACTACGGCTACTTCTATCGAAGAAGTAATGGACGATGTTGATATGTTCCTAGGCTTATCAATGCCAGGTACGCTATCAGAAGATATGGTTCGCCGTATGGCAAAAGACCCTATCGTCTTTGCACTTGCTAACCCAACACCTGAAATCATGCCAGAGTTGGCACATGCGGTACGTCCAGACGTTATTATGGCAACCGGTCGTTCAGACTATCCAAACCAAGTAAACAACGCGCTATGTTTCCCATATATTTTCCGCGGTGCATTAGACGTTGGTGCGACTACTGTCAACGAAGAGATGAAAGTCGCTTGCGTAAAAGCAATCGCTGCGATGGCACACGTTGAAGCCACGCCAACGACCAGCGCTAGAAACATTGAGAAAATGCAAAGTTTTGGTCGTGACTACCTAATCCCAGGCCCTCTAGAGCCAAACCTAATTATTGAAATTGCATCTGCTGTCGCCAAAGCAGCAATGGATTCAGGCGTTGCTACTTTACCTATCGATGACATGCAAGTATATCGTCAGCGTCTATCAGAGTTTGTTTACAACTCAGCGTTTGTCATGAAGCCAATCTTTGCTCGTGCAAAATCTGCTCCAAAACGTATTGTTTACTGTGAAGGTGAAGACAACAATATCCTACTTGCTGTGCAAGTGGTTGTTGATGAGAAGCTGGCAGACCCTATTCTGGTTGGTCGTCCTTCGGTCATTGCAGCGAATATCGAAAAACTGGGCTTGCGTCTCAAAGATGGCGAGAATATTACCATTGTCAACGTTGATGATGATCCACGCTACAAAGACTACTGGCAGGGCTACTATGAAAAAAATAAACGTCGCGGTGTGAGTATTGAGCTTGCGCGTCGTGATGTTCGCCGTAAGACGACTTTGATTGGTTCTTTACTGGTCGAAAACGGTGCGGCTGATGGTATGGTATGTGGTACGTTTGGTCATTATCAATTGCACTTAAAATATGTTGAAAGCGTCATTGGTAAAAAAGAAGATATGAACGATTTTTATGCGATGAATGCTGTACTCATGCAAGATCGTAATATTTTCATTGCAGATACTTATATCCACGAAGATCCAACTGCTGAACAATTGGCTGAAATGACAGTCTTAGCAGCTGAGCAATTACGTCGCTTTGGCATTACCCCACGTGTCGCGCTAGTGTCTCATTCTAACTTTGGTGCTTCAGATCGCGTTAGCGCTGTCAAAATGCGCAAGGTATATCAGCTACTAACAGATATGAATGTCGACTTTGAGTTCGATGGTGAGATACAAGGTGATGCCGCGCTAAATGAGAATATTCGTCTCAATCATATGCCATCAAGCCCACTAAAAGGTGCAGCCAACCTGCTTATCCTACCAACACTCGATGCCTCAAACATCGCCTTCAACTTGCTTAAAACAGCTACTAGCAGTGCTTCTATTGGACCTATCTTATTAGGTACTAATAAGCCGGTACATATTTTGACGCCGTCAGCGACAGCACGTGGTATCGTTAATATGACTGCTTTGGCCGTCACTGAAGCTCAAGACCTAGAAAACGAAAAATAGTCTATATCGTACGCAGTATGACTGCACGATCAAGAAGGGCTCTGTCATCCATTGACGGGGCCCTTCTGCTATACTAAAACCAGTCAATGCAACTTATAAAGCATTGGCTGTTTTTTTGACTCATAAAAATTGAGCTGATGATATAAAACTAAATAATAATAAGAGGCTTCTATGCAAATTTATCTTGTGGGCGGTGCTGTACGCGATCGACTACTCAAGCGTCCTATTAAGGACAAGGACTTCGTCGTCGTTGGTGCTACGGTTGCAGAGATGATTGATGCAGGGTTTCAACAAGTGGGCGCTGACTTCCCTGTGTTTTTGCATCCGACCAGTCATGAAGAGTATGCATTAGCACGTACAGAGCGCAAGCAAGGCTCAGGCTACAAAGGTTTTAGCGTACATGCCAGTCCTGATGTTAGTCTAGAGGATGATTTGCGCCGTCGTGATTTAACGATCAATGCAATGGCAATTGAAGTTACCAGCTTGACTGACGACACTCCCATTAACGGACAAGTCATCGACTATTATGGCGGACTACAAGACTTAAAAAGCAAGACGTTGCGTCATGTATCCACTGCTTTCAGCGAAGACCCATTACGAGTGCTTCGAACAGTTCGTTTCTATAGCCGTTACTACGACTTGGGCTTTACCATTGCCGATGACACTTTAGCGTTAATGCGTCAGCTAGTCGATTCAGAAGAGCTTTCTCATTTGAGTGCAGAGCGTATCTGGCAAGAATCAAGCCGTGCAACCCTGCAACTATCACCGCAAGTCTATTGGCAAAAACTATTTGAAATTGGTGCACTGACAGAATATTTCGCGCCCTTGCATCATGCTTGGAATGATGTTCATATAAGGGAAACGGTGCAGACAGCGTTATATTTTGCAGGTCAGATGCATTTGAATTTATCGCAGCGCTGGGCGCTACTAATGACTAGCCTGTCTTCATCATTATTTAATAGCGAAAACTCTGAGTCTACCTCTAACGTATCGACTGCTATAAAAAATATTAACGCTATCGGTAATAAAGCCAAAGTCCCAAAAGCACATACGCAGTTCGCAACTTTATTCGCTCAACAGGCTGAAAAATTAAGCAAAATAAACAGTCTAAATGCCGCTGAAAAAATCGATCTAATCCAAACCTGCGGTGCGCATAAGGAGCCTGACAAGCTCTCTCAACTACTGGTGTGCAGTCATGTCTTGCAGCTAGCAACACAGCATCGTCAAATGATGCTAGCGCTAAACAGCTTTCACGCTATTGGTATGACGGATATTACGCCAGACCTGAAAGGCCCCGCTATCGGTGCGGCCTTACGCCAAAGTAGGATTGAACACTTGCAAGCGCAACAATGATATAGACACGCACCCTAGAGAAAAAAGTATTATTGCTATGAACCAAAAAATTAATGCCTGCCAAACAGAAAATACAAATAACCAAACGCCCGTGATGCTGGTCACCGGTAGTGCTAGGCGCATTGGGGCAGCTATTGTTAAAGCGGCTCATAGTCAAGGCTACCACGTTATCATTCACTGTCACCGTAGTGAACAAGATGCAGACAACTTAGCTGATCAGCTAAACGACATCCGTGCTAATAGTGCAAAAGTTATCGTTGCTGACTTAGCGATAGTCAACGATGGCGCGGCTTTAGAGAGCTTTATTGAACATATTTTAAAATCATTTGGACAGCTTGATGTACTAGTGCATAATGCTTCGCGGTTTTACCCTAGCCCACTTGGCAGTATTGATCGCACACAGTGGGATGAGTTATTTTTAACCAATGCGAAAGCGCCTTTATTATTAAGCCAAGCCCTACTGCCCTACCTTAAGCGGCAACAAGGCTGTATTGTCAGTTTATTGGATATACATGCTCATGATAGGCCGTTTAGCAATTATACTGTCTATAACATGGCAAAGGCTGCGCATCGAATGATGGTACAATCTCTAGCGCTAGAAATGGCGCCAGAAGTACGTGTCAACGGTGTAGCACCTGGAGTCAATATTTTACCTGACCCTACTAGCGACCAAGCAATAGATGAAACACAACAACTAGATATTATCCGCTCCATTCCTATGCAGCGAATCGGTACACCTAATGAGATCGCTCATAGCGTTCTGTATTTGGTGCAAGCCCAATATGTCACTGGTGAGATAATTACTGTTGATGGTGGACGTAGTCTGACCATGGCTGGTGGTCATCTTTAATATAAAGATACGGTTGAATAAAAAATATCTTGATTACTACCCATTTTTCACTTGAAAAATTAAAAAAATCAGGTATCATTGTGCGTCTAACGTTAGGGCCCATAGCTCAGTTGGTTAGAGCAGAGGACTCATAATCCTTTGGTCGTAGGTTCAAGTCCTACTGGGCCCACCATATTTAAGATATATCATTGAGGATTTCCAAAAAATTGGAAGTCCTTTTTTGTTGAGCATTATTTTCTATCGATATATAAAAGCTAATAGTAGGTATATTGCAAAGCCAAAAAAGACGCTAGCCTTTCGGTGTAGCGTCTTTTTATTTGAGATAAGCGTGTAAAGTGCTCATCACATATCAAAAATCTTCCCACGGTTCATAATGTTGTTTGGATCAAACACTTTCTTAACTTCTTTGAGATACTCAATCTCAGTCTCACTACGGCTGTAATTTAGATAAGGCTTTTTCGTCATACCTACACCATGCTCGGCAGATACTGAACCGCCATATTTTTGTACGGTCTCAAATACGTATTTATTGACGACCTGACACTCAGCAAAGAAATCATCTTTGCTCATACTTTCAGGCTTTAAGATATTAAGGTGCAAGTTGCCATCGCCGATATGACCGAACCAGCAGACTTCAAAGTCAGGATAGTTGCTGCTAACAATGTCATCAATCTCTACGATAAAGGTCGGTACGTGACTGATAAGGACAGAGACATCGTTCTTATAAGGGGTGAATACTGAAATAGTCTCTGAGATATACTCACGTAGCTTCCACAGCTCTTCAGCCTGCGTGAGGTTTTGGCTCATCACACCATCGACAACCCAGCCTTGTTCCATACAGTGCTCAAATATAGCCATGGCTTTGTCCATGATAGGCTCATATGGTGCCTCAAATTCTAATAGCGTATAAAACTTGGTGCGTGACTCAAAAGGTTCTTGTACTTGACCGTGTGCCATCAGCTTATCAATCGCCACATCGTCAAAGAACTCAAAGGCCGTCAAATCAATTTGCGCTTGAAACGCTGCCAGTACATTCATCACATCATTGAAGCTGTCCATACCAAGTACCATGACGTTTAAGTCTTGTGGCTGACGCTCAAGTTTGATCTTCGCATGGGTGACGAGACCGAGTGTCCCTTCACTGCCGATGAACAGTTGACGCAGGTCATACCCAGTGGCATTCTTTACCATACCGCGATTCAATTGTAAGATGTCACCTTTGCCTGTGACGACAGTTAATCCCATTATCCATTGACGGGTCATGCCATAGCGAATGACTTTGATACCGCCCGCATTGGTGCCGATATTACCACCGATTTGACTAGAGCCTGCTGAGGCAAAGTCGACAGGGTAGTATAAGTCTTTCGACTCAGCGAATTCTTGCAACTGCTGAGTGACGACACCAGCTTCAATTTCGACCATCCGGTCTGCAGGGTAGAACTGTCCGATATGGTTCATTTTATCCATACTGACGACGATTTCACCATTGGCAGCGACTGCACCAGCAGATAGACCGGTACGACCACCACTTGGGGTGAGGACGACGTTGTGCTCATTGGCAAGCAGTACGATAGTTTGTACTTGTTCAGTAGTCTTTGGAAAGACGATGGCAGCAGCAGCAGGAGAAAAGTGTTTGGTCCAGTCTTTACCCCAATGCTCTAAGCTCTCAGCATCTGTCTTGATTTGGCTGGGATCGAAATTATGATTTTGTTGCAACTTTTGTATGATAATATTAACCACCCCTTGTGAGAGGCTTGAAAAATTATTCACCAGATATGTTCCCTACGATAGTAAATAAAAACGCATTAATAGCTGCCGCTATTTTTATCAATAGTGACACAGAGGTTTTGCTATTTTGAGCCGACTATATGTGTTTAACTCTTATGCCGTCTTTTGCAAAGCAATAAAACAATCTTGTAGACTCTGAGCTTGGGTCGTCTCATACAAAGCCAACTCATCTTGAACATGAAAACCCAGTGCTTTTTCAAACTCTTGTTGATTTGAACTTCCCTCATAACTACTTTGTTCATTATCACGTAGATTCGACTGAAAAATTCCTGCCGCACTCACGGGTAAAAAATCTTCGTAAACAATAGGCTCAATACGTATCACGTTTTTTTCGATCAGCTCGACAATCGCGGATTTGGACTCAGCCGTCTCCAAGCTCGTGAGTTGCAAGTCAGTATTGCTGTTATCCACTGGTTGATAATAAAAATACGCCAAACCTTCTTTATGTAGCGTTTGATAATCATCAGGAAATGCGGCAAATGTCGCCTCTAAAATCTGATAATACTGTGAAGCATTAACTTCATTTGGGGTCATACCTAGCTGTTCACGAGCGTCACTCAGCAGTTTGTCATATAGTGCTCGACCCTTTGGCGTCAATGCCACACCGCGCTGCTCAATCTCACCAAAGCGTGCCGTATGTTGGCCTTGCTCATAGCTACTTTGTCCTGCATCGGCCAACGTATTCTTAAAGCAAACCGCTTCTTCTAATGCCTTAAAACTCGTTTGTCTTAATAAAATCGGGCAATTTCGTTTTGGTGGCCCTTCGATGATTGCTTTTGGCGGTATCCCTCTTGCTTGCATGCTACGCTGTACAGAATCAATGTCTAACGTTCGAGGTGTTAGGTGGTTGATATGCGGGCCTTTGAACCCGACCACATCAGCGATGAGGCCATGTTGCTGCAACAGTTTTTCATACAGCCCCTTTGACACAGAAGTACTGTCATGCCAGCGAAACGTTTCTAGTGCCTCAACGACGAACTGCTGGCCTGCTTGCTCACTCAATCCACCTTGTGCTTCAAAAGACTCGATAAGCTCGATAACAGTATCAGTAAAGATATTACGGCGTGCTAATGCTGCTACAGCCTCTTCTTTGAGCGTTTCATCACCAATGAGATCTAATCGTAATAATGAGGTAAATACTCGAAAGGGACTTTTGCTCAATGACTCTGCATCAGTCGCTCGAAATGCGGTGGAGTGTACGGGCACGCCAGCAGGGGCCAAATCATAGTATCCCACAGGATACATACCCATCACCGCAAACAATCGACGCATCATACTAAGCTCAGCAGCAGTACCTACTCTAATGGCTCCATGGCGCTCCATACTAAGCCTATCCATTTCGCCAGTATTCTCAAGCTGTGCTTTAAGGTCAGGTTGAACAGCTAAAACCTCGCTGTTCACGTCAGTGACCAAATCAATAAGATCACCATATAACGGAACTTCTGCCTGGTACATTGCTGACATGGCCACAGAAAACTGATGGCGAATATCATCACTGCTCATAAAATTGTGATTACTCATAGATATTTATCCTTGTTTATCTCTACTGATAAGGTCAAATATGGGTTTGAAACCCATTTATCATTCATTGTTTACCATTACTAGCAACTAAGTAGTGTACTTAAGACCAGTCAGCTGGATTCTGATCAGGAATCGTACGTAATACATCTCTTAAAATATCAAGACCAGCTTGTAGTGTTTCAGGCTCAATGGTCAGTGGCGGTAACAATCGAATGATATGACGGTGCTTGCCACTTGGCATGAGCAATAAGCCTCGCTTTCGCGCTTGAGTAAGTATGTGAGTCATCACATTAGGATGAGATCCATACTCCACATGACGCAGCTCAATACCGCGCATTGCCCCAATACCTGTGAGACCATACAACCAAGGAGAAACATCTTCCGTCTGCCATTGCGCGATACTTGTTTCAATTACTTGCGCATAGTGCTTAGCAGATACCCATACATCATCCTCTTGCATGATGTCTATCGTGGCATTTGCCGCTGCACATGCCACTGGGTTACCAGAGTATGTACCGCCCAAACTGCCTTTAGGCAGGCCATTTATGACACTGGCCTTACCTACAACCGCACCTAAGGGCAAGCCGCCTGCAATACTTTTGCCTAGCAGTATCATATCTGGCTCAATGCCTAAATGTGAAAAGGCGAATGGTGAGCCAGTACGCCCATAGCCTGATTGAATCTCATCCATAATCAATAAGATACCGTGATCATCACAAAAAGCGCGCAGGTACTGAGCAAAAGAGGTCGACATTAATTGAAACCCGCCTTCCCCTTGTATAGGCTCTGCGATAATCGCACCAATATTATTGATGTCAGTTTCTACTTCAAACAAACGACTTAGCGCATCGATTGCTTGTTGGTCACTAATCTCATTGTCTGGACTGGGGAAAGGAATATGGTAGACACTACCAGCTAACGGCCCCAACCCTCGCTTGTAAGGGGCAACCTTGCCATTTAGATTAACAGCAGCCAATGTACGGCCATGGAACCCGCCATCAAAAGCAACGACCCCAGTACGCTTGGTTTTGAGACGGGCAATTTTTATGGCGTTTTCCGTGGCTTCTGCACCAGAATTAGTCAGCATGCCTGATAACTCACCACTGATAGGAATGAGCTCGCACAATCGTGGCATGAAGGTTTGATAGGGGGTATGAGCAGCTGCATTGTAGGCATAATGAATGAGCGATTGGGTTTGATTGATAATGGCTGTCACGATGTGAGGATGGCAATGTCCGAAGTTCAAGACCCCAATGCCACCCAAAAAATCGATGTAGCATTGGTCATTATTGTCCCAAACTTTTGCATTCTTACCTTTGATTAAAGTGATGGGATGCACCATCGTAAACGCATCAGTGACATTGTATAACTTATCCATTAGGAGTCTCTTATCTTCCTTAAATGTGACCCTCATTTCAGCAAAACCTGATGCACTCAGCAAACGAATAATAGTTGTGCTTTCATTCCTTTTTGTCATTGTGAGAAAAATTTAATGCCAAGATAAAAAGACCCAAACATAAATGCACATCCAATCAAAGTCTTATAAGGCCTTTCAGCAAACTCCAGTTCAACGCATTTGCATTTTCCATTGCAGATTATCTATAAGTATTTATCTGACTAATCAGCATGACTCGTTTTTAACGGTTCAACTTATCCTAGGTTTCAAGATAAGCAGATATCCAATTTACAATGACTTTTATTCTGTGTGACTCACCGAGAGACAAAGGATAAGTCATATAGTAGGACCCTCTACCTTTTACCGTATAATCCCATGCTCTGATAAGCGTACCTGACTGCAACTCACGTTCTACCAAACGTAGTGGTACAAGCGCAATACCGTATCCCAATAACGCTGCTGATATACATGCCTGAAACGTATCAAATCGTGGGCCAATGAATGTACTATTAACACTAATCTCTTGTTGTTCAAAATATTCGTACCATGCGTTCAAGCGCGAATTAAGATGCAACAAGGTATAATTCGCAACACCGTTAGTAAAGGGCTTATTATCCTGTAAATAGTCAGGATGACAAACAGCCACACTATATTCATCAAACAGTTTAATCGCCTCCATTCCACCCCAGATTCCCGTACCATATAGAAAAGCAATATCGACGTTTTGGTCTTCGGAGAAAAAAGGTCCAACCTGTTCTTTGATCTCTAAATTAATCAAAGGATATGCTTTATCAAATCCGCTCAAAGCAGGAATTAACCAGCGCGAACAAAACGTTGGGTGCGATACAATTCTCAATACCTCAGTATTATCATTATGAGATACCAAATTAGTAGTCGCTATCTCAATATATTTCAGTATGTCGAGCACGTCTAAATAGTAGGTTTTACCAGCAGGCGTCAATGAAATTTTCTGCGGTGTTCGATAAAACAACGCAATATTTAATACTTCCTCTAGCTGGGCTACTTGTTTACTAATAGCACTCTGGGTCATATGCATCTCTTGCGCTGCGTTAGTAAAACTTAAGTGTCTAGCAGCTGATTCGAAACATTGTAAGGACTTTGTTGATGGGTATTTCCTAAAATCTAGCGAACTGTTGGTATCCGTTTTCATAGCTTATTTTTAAATCCAAGACGGTAATGATATTTTTTAATTAATTGCTCTATAGTCCGTTAGAAATATAAAACGCTAATTCTGTATGAGTAAGAAAAAAAGGAATGGTTGCAATAATTTAATTCGCTTGTTCCAGTAATTGTAGGTGTTTAGTATCTTTACCTTAAGGAATAATTCTAATATTACACGTCTGAAAACTGATAACAGTCGCATCAAACAAAAGCGTTTGAATCATACAGGATTGGACAATGGAATGTCTAAAATCAATATATTCTCTTGTCATCTCGATATGCCTTGCCAGCAATCAGTAACAGATAGTATAAATAACAGGAGATAATAATGGGAATAATTTGGCGTTGGTATACCAGTATGTCATTCATGGTAAAAATGACAGGTGGCTTTTTGATAGGTATTTTTCTGGCCTTGGTACTGGGCGAGCATAGTAGTGTTTTATCACCGCTTGGAACCCTGTTTTTAAACT